>NZ_JAAFKD010000011.1:18153-205592 GCF_013299165.1 Microcoleus sp. bin38.metabat.b11b12b14.051 | reverse complement strand
CGTCTTCTAAATCACTTGTATGACTGTCGAAGTCGTGAGCGTTAGCGTGGAGGTTCCAAATCCAAGTGGTGGTTTTTGGCCCCTTAGCTAGAGTGCGATCGAAATGACCTGGTTTTGACCACTTCTCAAAAGAGGTTGGAACCGGATCTTTATCGACTACTACCCTAACTTTTACCTCTCGCTCTGGAGGACTAATGGTCATGAAGACTCTCCTCTCGGTAAGACAAGGAACGAGAACTGAATACTGTATCTGACATTCCCCACGCTTAATTAGGCAGGGGATTCTCGGTTCTCCGAAACATTTTACACTTCGCTCTTTGCAGAGTTCTATGCAGGTGCATCGTTTCCCCAAGCATTTTACTTCTTTGTAAAGAAGCCAGCTCCCCAGTGTCGCTAACAATGTCCCTGGGTACTGCAAACTCTTCTCGCTATCTGGATCTGCCGATCGCCTCCTGGATTCAGGTTTGATGCGGCTACTCCTTTTGAGGCAGTTTTATGAATTATAAGCCTGCTAGAGAAGTATTAATCACTTGTTAACAATACTTAAAAAAGCCTCAATTCTTGATGCAATCACCCCTTTAATTTCCACAGCCCCCCAAAAAAGTCAAGGGGTATTGCCATTAAGTTTACAAAACTCAAAGATAAGGCCATTGACGAATACTCATTTATGGAGAAATGTTTAAGAAAACGGCTGGGGGAGTTATTAGCGGGCTCGGATTGGTTGCCCGCACAGCCTGAATCCGGGGCAGAGGGGCCCATGAATTGCCGATCGGCAATTCCCCAATACTAAATTCGGTTTTGGGCTATAGTTCCCTATGAGAAGGCTTCTAGGAGTATAGTTGCGTGATTGGCATCAATTGGCAGAGAACGGTTGCAGGCAAGCTGCTGGCATTGTTCGCAGCAGCAGTATTGATTGTAGGTATAGCAAGTTGTGGCGCGGGCGATCCCCAAATGCCCAAATCAGGAAACAAGAGCGGCTCAGCTACCGCCGAGGTAAACAGAATCTCAGAGGTTTCGCCCCCAGAAGCCATTCAACAACTGCGTCAGGCTGTAGAAATTTACCAGCCTCAAATAAGTATTTTGAATCCAAAACCTGACGAAGTGCTTCAGGATATAAATGTGTCCGTTAAGTTCCAAGTGAAGGACTTCCCTATTTTCAAAGAGGCAAACTTGGGTTTGGGGCCTCACCTGCAAGTTGTATTAGACAACCAACCTTACACAGCAGTATATGACATCAACCAGCCTCTAGCGCTCTCGGAGTTAGCACCAGGAACCCATACCCTGCGGGTGTTTGCCGCTAGTCCTTGGGAAGAAAGCTTTAAAAACGAAGGTGCTTTGGCCCAAACCACTTTTCATGTTTTTACCAAAACACAGGAGAATAATCCCGATCGCACATTGCCCCTATTAACGTACAACAGCCCGCAAGGCAGCTACGGAGCAGAACCCATCCTACTGGATTTTTACTTGACAAATGCACCCTTGCACCAAGTAGCTCAAGCAAATTCCCAAGATGAAATACTCGATTGGAAAATTCGAGCCACGGTTAACGGCGAAAGCTTTGCGATCGACCAATGGCAACCTATATATCTTAAAGGATTCAAACCCGGCAAAAACTGGGTACAGCTAGAATTAATCGACGAACAGGGAAATACCGTCAAAAACGCCTTTAATAATACAGTCAGAGCGATCGATTACGAACCGCAGGGTCAAGATACTCTTGCCAAATTAGTGCGGGGCTCCCTAACAGTAGCAGATGCTCGCGGTATAGTCGATCGTACATACCAAGTCCCCAAACCCACACCCACACCAACTCCTGAACCCACACCAACACCTGAATCAGAAAAAACACCTGTTACCGAACCCTCACCAGCGGTTCCAGAAACCCCAGTTATCGAACCTAGCTTAGAGCCAACAGTCGCTCCAAAAGTTGATCCTGTTCAAGTAATACAACCGACACCGACAGCAACACCGCCACTCGAAGCGCCGAAAATTGTAGAACCCGTTCAAGTAATACAACCGACGCCGACAGCAACACCGCCACTCGAAGCGCCGAAAATTGTAGAACCCATTCAAGTAATACAACCGACACCGACAGCAACTCCACAGTTAGAAACCCCAAAAATTGTGGAACAGGTTCAAGTTGCAGAACCGAAACCAACAGCATCTCCCGAAGCAAAGAAACCAGAATATCAAGGATACTACAATCGGTTCCGCAACTTTTTGAATGAAGTTACCGAACCAGCTACCCCTTCAGCATCACCAACCCTGCCAGAAATAATAGAAAAAGCTCCAGTACCAAAAGTAGTCGCTCCTGCGATACCAGAAGCATCTCCCAATTTGGTAGCACCAGCGTCACCAGTTGCCGCTCCAAAAAGCGCCGAATTAGCCGTTCCCGAAACAACAGTTTCAGAACCAGAAAACCCACCAAAATCAGAACAAAAAGTCGAATTTTAAACCTAACACAAAATTTCTACATTCATCTGCGTTAATCCGCGTGAATCCGCCTAGATCTGCGGTCAAAAAAAATCAGGAAAATCATCAAAAATGACCTATCTCGAAACAGCAGCCAAATTCTACAGCGACGTTGCCGAAACCCCCGAAATCGGACTGTGTTGCGTCCAAAGCAGTCCCTTGCAACTGCCAGGATTAAAAATTCCCGAACAAATGCAAGCAATGAACTACGGCTGCGGCACAACCGTTCACGCCGCCGAACTTGTAGGCAATCCCATCGTGCTTTATGTAGGCGTAGGCGGCGGTTTGGAAGCGCTGCAATTTGCTTATTTTTCTCGGCACACAGGCTCGGTAATTGCGGTCGATCCGGTTGCAGCAATGCGAGAAGCGGCCGCACGCAACTTGCAAATTGCCGCCCACGAGAATGAATGGTTTGATGCGAGTTTTGTGGAAATTTGTGACGGCGATGCTTTTGCCTTGCCGGTGCCGGATGCTTCCGTTGATGTTGTCGCACAAAATTGCTTGTTTAATATCTTTGAACCTGCGGATTTAGCTAAGGCATTAAAAGAGACTTATCGGGTATTGAAACCGGGTGGCAGGTTATTGATGAGCGATCCGATCGCAACTCGACCAATTCCGCAGCATTTGAAAGACGACCAACGCTTGCGGGCGTTATGTTTGTCGGGGGCTCTAACCTACGCAGAATACGTTCAACACCTTGTAGATGTTGGCTTCGGACAAGTGGAAGTCCGGGCGCGCCGTCCTTACCGGCTGTTGGACAAACACAATTACAAATTGGATGCGGATTTGCTGTTAGAAAGCCTTGATACAGTGTCTTTCAAAGTGGACACTCCCCCCGATGGCGCTTGCATTTTCACGGGCAAGACGGCGATTTATGCAGGGTCTCAAGAGTGGTTTGATGATGATGCTGGTCACGTTTTGCAGCGGGGCGTTCCGGCGGCGGTGTGCGATAAAACGGCGGGAAATTTGGGGGGATTGATGCCGGATCAGGTTTTAATTACTGATTCGACTTGGCATTATAACGGCGGCGGTTGCTGTTAAGTGAAAGTTCAGAGTCAGATTTGAAATATTTAGATGGCTGTAGATACTGTCTCCCTATGTCAAGACAGTATCTACAGTGAGATGTCGAATTAACAACTAATATTAGAGACTAGGCTAGCCAGAGCATCCTGACAAGCATTTTCTGGCTCTTTCGGGAAGTCAAAATATCTAACCTGATATTCGCTCGCAAGCAACAATATCGTGGTGATAGTCCCATCCTTTTTCTAAATATAAGAGTTTCCGCAGATTGGGTATTGCTTCTAACTGCGAGTTTACCCAAACTGGGGAAGATATCGAAATACCATAGTTTGAAGCGCCATCATAATCTTGATACCCAAAGCCTTGATGCTGATACTCATTGAGTATCGCAGTCACTTTATGCGCTGGCAGCCCATAATTATGACCGCTCTTGAAGCAGTCAGCAACATAACGACCATGTACTGAAAAAACTAAAATTCCTCCTACAGTTAAATGCTCGTAAAAAAACTTTAAAAATCCTGACCAATATTTTGAATCTAAATGAGTTAGTAAAGAACCGCACCAAATTATGTCAAATTCGCGGTCTATTTTTATGTTTTCGGGGTTGCGATCCGAGTAAACTGGAATCGCATTAAATGCTTCAACACAAAAATCTACAGCTTTGCGATCCAAGTCGCAAGCTGTAATTTGAGCATTTGGAAAAGCGGCTTTGAGAGTCCTCAGTACCCTACCGTGTCCGCAAGGAAAGTCCAAAATTGTGTTCGAGTGAGACTTAGAAGCGGCCAACATAGCTAACCGCACAGATTTTAATGCAGAATATCCGACTCCATAATAGTGTGCATCTCCATTTGGTACATACATCACATCATCGGGAGAGATGCGTTTGATAATATTAGTTGGTTGTTGTTCCAGCAAATTTTTAAGTTCCTGCATTGCACCCGACCTCTATTTATTAAGTCAACCTATTGTATCTTGGAACTTGACTCGGTTGAGAACGTTACTAGCTAAGCTTTATGACGGTCATTCTCAGGCGTTTTTGGGCAAGGAATGTAGTCCCGCACACACCATTGGGTAACAATTCAGTCGATCGGCATTATTTGACGGCCTAGGGACAGAATTTTTGACTGTTGGGGTTTTTTTGAGCAAGCGTCTGAGACTCAAAACTTTTGGTGCGGTTTCCCTGTAGCCGCCGGATGCCCGCGCTGCTACAGTGAAATCATCGCCATCCTTCTCCTCTTCTGCGCCCTCTGCGGTTTGATTAACCTCCCATTTTCCCCATCCGGCGAAACTTCCCGCTAAATTAAAGAAGGTGAAACATCATTCAGAGCCCACCAAGGAGATCCCATGCCTCGCGTCAGAGCACCAGAATTCCCCGTCAAGTACCCCTGGTTGAACACCGAGAAACCTTTATCGATTCAATCCTTAAAGGGGCGCGTCGTGATCCTCGACTTCTGGACGTATTGCTGCATTAACTGCTTGCACGTCCTCCCAGACTTAAAGTACCTGGAACAAAAATATAAAGATTCCCTGACGGTGATCGGCGTTCACTCGGCTAAGTTTGAAAACGAAAAAGATGTAGAAAATATCCGCCAAGCTATCCTCCGCTACGATATCGAACATCCGGTAATCGTAGACAGCGGTATGAAAGTTTGGCAAAGCTATGCTGTTCGCGCTTGGCCGACTTTAATGGTGATCGATCCAGAAAGTTATGTCGTTGGCTTTGTTTCTGGCGAAGGCAATAGAGAAGCACTTGACCAGTTAGTTGGTAAGTTAATTTCTGAATACAAGGATAAGAATGCGATCGACTTTAAGGAACTTCGTTTCAGTTTAGAAAAACAGCGCAAACCTCTATCTACCCCGCTGGCTTTTCCTGGTAAAGTGCTGGCATTTGCGATCGCAGCAACTGAGGCTAAACAGCTTCACCAACATGAGGCGCTTTTGGGCGAAATGACTGAGGAAAGTGGCTCTGTAGATGAAACTGTACTGCCGGGGCCTGCTAATTCAGTTATTCAAAACTTGGTCGGTTCTTGCTTGTTTATTGCTGATTCCGGACACAATCGAATTGTTGTCAGCAGTACCGAAGGTGAGGTGCTACACGTCATTGGTACTGGGAAACCCGGTTTAACTGATGGCAATTTTGAAGAAGCTGAGTTTTTGGCCCCTCAAGGTATGGCTTTTGATGCTGAAACTCAAATTCTGTATGTTGCTGATACGGAAAATCACGCTATCAGAACGATCGACTTTACGACTCAACGGGTGGAAACTGTTGCTGGTACTGGCGAACAAAGTCACGAAATTGCTCCCCGCAGCGGCAAGGCTTTAGAAATTCCATTGAATTCGCCTTGGGATTTAGAACGAGTTGGCGATCGACTTTTTATCGCCATGGCTGGTTCGCACCAAATTTGGGAAATGCAGTTAGATGCTGGTACGATCGCCACTTATGCAGGTATTGGTCGAGAATCCTGTGTGGATGGAAGTCTCGCAGAATCGGCTTTTTCTCAGCCCAGCGGCTTGGCTACGGATCGATCGGAGTTGTTTGTGGCTGACAGCGAAATTAGTTCGATCCGTGCCGTCGGTATAGATGAAGATCCCAAGGTGCGGACTGTGTGCGGTAGCGGCGAGTTGTTTGGTTTTGGGGATAAAGATGGTCGCGGTGAAGAGGTGAGGTTGCAGCACTGTTTGGGTGTTGAATACGCTCAAAATTACCTTTGGGTTGCTGATACTTACAATCACAAAATTAAGCGGATCGACCACCGGGGCGGTACCTGCCGCACGATGATTGGAGATGGTACAGCAGGTTTGGTTGATGCTAAAGGTCTAAATGCTCGATTTTTTGAACCTTCAGGGTTGAGCGCGATCGGGTCTCATTTGTTTGTTGCTGATACGAACAATCACGTGATTCGGCGAGTTGAGTTGGATACTTTGGAAGTCACAACTTTGGATTTTCAAGGTTTGTGCGCGCCAGATGTTTGTCTTCCTGATTGAGCAGAAAGGTTTGTAGTGAGGACTGAAGTCCTCTTAAAATTTAGAGGACTTCAGTCCTCACTACGAACTAATTGTCAGGTGATCTACTACTTACTATGTGTAGAAATCATTATAATTTCCCTCACTCCGCATCTTACTCACTTTCAACAATCAACTTTTGTGCGTATCCATTGTGTTCCCAAGCACCTGTCACAAAACCAACAATTCCGACAACAACAATACCGAGGACAGGAATTTTTTGTAACTTCTTAAAGTCTGAAATCTGATGGCAGCAACAATCCCCTGTTGTGACAAGTCTTGCCCAATGTTCGCAATTGAATCGATAGAGTTCATATTGCCAGCGTTCGTGAAATTCTGCTACTGAAGTATGCAATGCTTGGTTGATGCGTTGTTTTTCCCAATAGGAGATCCATTTGGCAGTTTGGAATCTCTGCCAATCAATAGGCCAAATTGCTAATCTTCCTGTATCTTTTTGGCGATCGCTCTGCATGGGTTCCCATGCTAGAGATTCCCAATCGTTGAGTTGTACTGAGTAATGCAAGATATTGGGGTTGTGAATGTCGCAATGATGGAGTAGTTTTCCGAAATTTGGATGATAGAAATTATTGTTAATTAAATTGTGAATATTTGACATAATTCAATTGTTTATTTAATCGCATTCTAGCTAAATACGGTTCATTTAATACATTATAGCCAGTAAAACCATGTGAAAAATAGATGCGGATTTCTCGCTGCGCGCGATCGCAGCGGACAAAAAAACCTCAATCCAACAGTATTATTGTGCGATCGCCAGTATTGAATAATCGCCCCAATCTAAAATTCCGAATTGCTCAACAACCTGACTATTTTTGCAGCATCGTTCAATTCGCCGACGATTCGCCGCACGGGTTTCGGCCAGATTTTAATTAGAGTGGGAGTTGCTGAAATCTGATCTGCTTCTGCTTGTTCGGGATGTTTCAACACATCGATTACTTTCAAAGTGTAGGGGCGATCGAGGCATTGCTCTAGCAATTGGTATAAGGTTTCGAGGGTGCGCTCGGTGTTGGGGTTGTTCCCGGAAACAAATAGCCGTAAAACGTAGCCTTGAGTTGGTGGCGGCGGGGGGAGTGGTGTTAGTTGGGTGGGCGGCATCTGATGGGATGGCCCGAAGCGCGAGGGATGTACGATCGCCGAATTAAGCGAGTCCGATCGAGGTTGGGCGATCGGATACTGTACAACTAAGTCGTGATTTTCCCAGAGTTCGGGGAATTGTTCGCGATAAGTGGCGATCGCCATGGGCTCGCAAATTTCGTCGCTGCGGGCCTCCCACACCAAGTCACCAGTGCCAAAAATGGCATTTAGCAGCGTTTGATATCGTAGCACGGGCGGGTATGCCTCGGCAGCAACCCGCAACTGTCGATCGCTGCGATCTCGCCAGCAGTCAATTGTTGCCGTATAGCAAGGTATCAGAAAATGTGGCGGTTCCGACAAACCGAGTATTTCCTGAAGGCTTACACACAACTGCAAGTGCCACTGAGTTCGCTTGTGGGAGTCTATGCAATAGATTAAGTCTCCCCCGGGTGTAAACAGTGCAATGCCTTTGAAAATTTCTGGCCAAATCGGGCGATCGACTTTCATTGAAGTACACCAATAACTGTTAACAGTTAACTGTTAACAGTTAACACTGGATTTTTAGACTCGACCTCGGAGCATCTGAGCCATTTCGTTCGGGAACGGCGAGTTCTCTACACAAAGTTCTTCAGTAATCCGACCTTCTTGATAAAGGCCGTAGAGCGACTTATTCATCGTCGTCATGCCTTCATAAGTATCTTTGATCATGATTTGATTTATTTCCTCATTCTGCCCCTTGAGAATGTATTCCTTAACCACGTCAGTATTGATCATAACGTCGTGGAAAGCAGCCCGCTTACCGTCTGTGGTTTTGCACAGCAGTTGAGCAATAATCGCCACTAGGGATTCGGAAATTGAAACCCGTATGGCATCCTGTTCTTCCGCCCCGAACATATCCAGAATCCGGTTCAGGGTTTTAACCGCACTGTTGGTGTGCAGGGTTCCTGCAACTAAGTGACCTGTCTGAGAGGCTTTGAGGGCGATTTCCACCGTCTCTCTGTCCCGAATTTCTCCTACTAGCAGCATATCCGGGTCTTGTCGCAGAGCGCCTTTGAGAGCGCTCATAAACTTGAGGGTGTGCCTGCCGACTTCCCGGTGCTTGATCAAGGATTTTTTGCTTTCGTGTACGAATTCTACCGGGTCTTCGATCGTGATGATGTTGTAGGCTTTATTCTTGTTGATGTAGTCGATCATCGCGGCCAAGGTGGTAGATTTGCCCGAACCTGTCGGGCCCGTCACCAAAATCAGCCCTTTGTGGTAGCCGCATATTTTCTTAAAGACTTCGGGCAGCTTCAATTCCTCCATTGTCAATATTTTGGCAGGAATTAGCCGCAGCACCATCGCCGGGCCGGCCAAGGAGTCCATGCAACTGATCCGAATGCGGACGAAGCCGAAGTCGAAAGCGCCGTCAAAGTCTAGGGTTTTTTGGAAAATTTCTATTTCTTCATCGCTCATGCACTCGCGCAGCCAGCCAAAAAACGTATCTAAATCCGTCGGTGGATAGCCGATGTCGGCAATCTCGCCCCGGGTGCGGAAGCGGGGGAATTCGTTTACTCCGAGGTGAAGGTCGGATACTCCTTCTTCTTTGGCTCGGATGACTAGCTCTTTCAGAGTCGGATTTCCGCTGCTGCTGGAGCTGGGGTTTTTAGGTGTGGCGAAGGATTGGGGTGCTGCTGCTGCGGGCGGTCGTGCGGGCGGCGGTGCTGGCGGCAATCCTGCTGCTCTGGGAATGCCTGGAGCTGGAGGGCGGGGCAGCCCTGGAGGTGGCGGTGCTCCGGGTACCGGGGGGCGAGGGGCTGGCGGATGCTGTTGTGTCATATGCGCTACCTTAAGTTGGTGAGAAGGCTGACTTTAACAGATGATTTGTGCAAGTTAGGTAATGCCGATCGCCCTTGTGCGTTGCTTGCACAAAAGCTTAACTGTTGTGATCAGTTTATCTCAATAGGGGGTCACACTTCTGCACTAGCAAGCAAATATTCTGTCGGTTGCAAGGTTCGAGCCAAATGGATCTACGATCGAATATGAATTTTCGACTTGTTTGGATCGTTTTTTGACGGCAAAGAGTTTTCCGCAAGCAAAAAGTATAAATTGCTACTTTACACTACTAGGATAGAGGACGAAAACAGATGAATTCTGTCGATCGGGCTTTTACTTCTGCTTTGGATTTGGCCAAGTCGATCCGCGATCGAGAAGTGTCGCCCCTAGAAATTGTCAATGTGTACTTGGAACGGATCGATCGATTAAACCATCAGCTTGGTAGTTATTTTACAGTAACGGCCGATCGGGCGATCGAACTGGCGACAGCGCAAACCGAGCACCTAGCAGGCTTAAACAAGTCAGAGGAATTGCCGCCTTTTTTCGGAGTGCCGATCGCGATTAAAGACCTCACACCAGTTGCGGGCGTTCCGTGTACCTACGGAACTCAGGCACTGCACAGTAACATCTCTCCCTACAACGAGTCAGTAGTCTGGCGGATCGAAGCAGCCGGATTTAACATTCTGGGCAAAACAGCAACCTCTCAAATTGGCTCATTGCCTTACACCGAGCCCCCAGGTTTCCGGCCCGCGCGCAATCCCTGGAATTTAGACTACACGCCCGGAGGCTCCAGCGGCGGCTCAGCGGCGGCCGTAGCGGCGGGTTTATGCGCGATCGCCCAAGGTTCAGACGGCGGCGGTTCGATCCGAGGCCCAGCTTCCGCCTGCGGTTTAGTAGGCATTAAACCCTCACGTGGGCGAGTTTCCTGGGCACCAGTCGGAGATTACCTGAGCGGAATTTCTACCAACGGCCCTCTCGCCCGTACCGTAGCTGATGCGGCGGCACTATTGGATGTGATGTCAGGCTACACAACGGGCGATCCGTACTGGCTACCAGACCCAAATCCCACGTTTTTAGAGGCTGCCGGTCAAAAGTTGGGCAAACTGCGAATAGCTTTTTCTACCAGTATTGCCCCCGTAGGTGAGGCTGCGCCCGTGTGTCAGCAAGCCGTACTCGAAACCGTAAAATTACTGACAGATTTAGGTCACGATGTCGAACCGGGATGCCCGGATTGTACCGGTTTAATCGAACCGTTTACAGTAATTTGGCAGTCTGGGGCGGCAGCAAGCGGTATTCCAGGCAAAGTTTTGGAACCAATGAATCGCTGGTTGTTGGAAAAGACTGTTTCCGCTGGGGAATATTTGCGGGCGGTGAATCAAATGCAGGTGATTTCACGGCGGATTGTGGGATTCTTTGAAAATTTTGATGTGTTAGTTTTGCCAACTTATATGCACTCGCCAATTGGGATTGGTGAGTGGGCAGATTTGAGTTGTGAGGAAACTTTGCAGCGGATTATTAATTGGGTTGCTCCTTGTCCGCCGTTTAATGCTAGTGGTTTACCTGCGATCGCACTTCCAGCCATCTTAGATGATAACGGTTTGCCGGTGGGAATTCAAATTATCGGGCGGCCGGCGGCGGAAGCTACTTTAATTGCGTTAGCGGCGCAGATAGAAGCGGCGAAACCTTTCCCTGTTTTGGATTTTAAATAGGATATTGATGTCTTTGCAAGGAACGAAGCAATCGCAGGGTAAGAGAGATTGCTTCGCGAAGACGCTCGCAATGACATAATCGTTAAGGTGCGGATTATCTGTAATTATGTCATTGCGAGGAACGAAGCAATCGCAGGGTAAGAGAGATTGCTTCGCGAAGACGCTCGCAATGACATAATCGTTAAGGTGCGGATTATCTGTAATTATTGTCATTGCGAGGAACGAAGCAATCGCAGGGTAAGAGAGATTGCTTCGCGAAGACGCTCGCAATGACATAATCGTTAAGGTGCGGATTATCTGTAATTATTGTCATTGCGAGGAACGAAGCAATCGCAGGGTAAGAGAGATTGCTTCGCGAAGACGCTCGCAATGACATAATCGTTAAGGTGCGGATTATCTGTAATTATTGTCATTGCGAGGAACGAAGCAATCGCAGGGTAAGAGAGATTGCTTCGCGAAGACGCTCGCAATGACATAATCGTTAAGGTGCGGATTATCTGTAATTATTGTCATTGCGAGGAACGAAGCAATCGCAGGGTAAGAGAGATTGCTTCGCGAAGACGCTCGCAATGACATAATCGTTAAGGTGCGGACTCTACAAAACCCGGTATTCTTCTCTAACTCAACGGAATTTGTATCACAAATTCCGCACCTTTTCCCGGTTCCGAAATACACTCGATCGCACCACCGTGGTTTTCGACTACAATTTGATAGCTAATCGACAATCCCAAACCCGTCCCTTTCCCCTCCGGCTTAGTAGTAAAAAACGGATCAAACAATTTACACCGAGTAGCTTCAGCCATCCCAGCCCCATTATCCTTAATCCGAATCACCACAAAACTCTCAATCTTATCACCTCTAACATCCGTTACATCCGCTACCGAACTTTCTTCCCTCTTCCCTCTTCCTTCTTCCTTCTTCCTTCTTCCTTCTTCCTTCACATCTTCCTTGACTTCGGTGCAAACTGTGATAACATTCGGATGCTGTTCAATTTCAGCGTAAGTACGCGCGGCGCAGCTATCCCGTAGGGAATCGCGATTCGACTCATCCAAAGCATCGATCGCATTTCCGATCAAATTCATAAACACCTGATTGAGTTGTCCGCTGAAACACTCAACCGCAGGCAAATCGCCGTATTCTTTAATCAATTGAATTGCGGGACGTTCCGCGTTAGCCTTCAAGCGGTGCTGCAAAATCATCAACGTGCTCTCTATCCCTGCATGAATGTCGGCGAGTTTTTTATCATTGCCGTCAACGCGCGAGAAGTTCCGTAACGATTGCATGATATCACGAATGCGATCGGTTCCTAGCTGCATAGAACCCAGCATTTTCGGCAAATCTTCCATCAGATAATCGAGTTCAATATCTTCTGCTGCTTCCACAATTGCCGGCACCGGATTCGGATAGTGCTGCTGGTAAAGATTCACCATACAAATCAAGTCTCGTACATAATCATTAGCGTAGTGGAGATTCCCAGAAATAAAGCCAACGGGATTATTGACTTCGTGAGCAACTCCTGCTACCAACTGCCCCAAACTTGAGATTTTTTCCGTTTGCACAAGTTGAGCTTGGGTTTGCTGCAACTTGTGCAAAGATTGTTCTAGCTGCTGTGACTTTTCTTGGGCTTGTGCGTATAGTTTAGCATTTTCCAGGGCGATGGCGACTTGAGAAGTCAGCACTTTTAAAACTTGCAATCTTTCGGGAGAAAATGCACCTGCTGCTAAGTTATTTTCCAGGTATATAACGCCTGTGAGTTTACCCTGATAAATAACCGGATTGCAAATAATTGACTTAGGCTGATTGCTGACAATATAAGGATCTGCGGTAAACAAGCCGTCTGAGGCTGCACTGTTTAAAACCAAGTCTTTTTTAGTTCTGGCAACATAGTTCACAATCGATACAGGCAAATCCGAACTAATTTCAACGGGCAGGGATTGCAAGACGACGGCTTCATTGTCATCAGCAGAGCAAGCTGCTTGGATCAAAAGATTGCCATCTTTGTAGAGCATCAGCACTGCTTTTTGAGCGGCCGCATTTTCCAACAAAATTTTAATTAAACGAGCGAGCAATTTATCTAGAACAATTTCGCTGGTAATAGCTTGAGATGCTTTAATGAATGTGCCAATATCTAAGGTTTTACTAAAATCGCTGCTGGTGGTTGTTGTCGTGGTGGTGACAGTTAAATCGCGGCTTTTAGTTTCTCGGTTGAGAGTTTGGGAGACTAATTGGGGATATCTGGTTTCTAAATCTTTGACTTTGGCTATGGCTCCCCAGTGGATGTAACCGTAGTAGGCTTCTGTGAGATAGACTTGAGCAATTTTGTCTTTGTTACAACCCAAATAAAACTCGGCTGCAAGTTCGTTAGCGAGTGCTGCTTCTTGGATGTATCCCTGCTCTTTGGCTCCTTGAATCGCCTTGTCATAATAATCTGCTGCTTCCCAAACTTTACCTAAAACCCGCGCTTTTTCTGCTTCTACTAAGTCGTACTTGTGCTGATAATTCATGGGGGCGTGATGCGCCCAATGCTGCATTCTTTCCTGATTTGCTGCTACTTGCAGCAAGTATTTTTGTTGTTCTGTAGTGTCAGCAGTTCGATATGCAGCGAGGAGTGATAGGGAATAGTAAAAATTGTGCGTACCAATCATCATGAAGCCAATGGCTGCTGAGGCGTATTCTGCGGCTAAAGATGCTTCAATAACTGCTTGTTCTGGTCTTTTGAATAAAAAATTAAGCAGTAGTTTTGCAAAATAGAGATAAAAAATTTGCATTTTACTGTTGGTTTGTTGCAGAGTAAAAAACGCTTCTTCTTCATTAAATTTCTCACCAATCAATTGATACTTGTTGGCGCAAATACCTCGCAAATTTAAAAAGATTTGCCCACATATAGCCAGGATCACTATCGCAGATTCTTGTTTTAATTTTTGTCCTAAAGTGAAGTATTGCACTTGTTTTTGTTCGAGATTTTCTAGCTTTTCTCCCATCAAGAAAGGGTCAAAACAAATGCAGACAGTAGCATAACTGGCATATTCTAAATCTCCGGTTTCTAGACCGCTTTGAACGCTCTCGATCAAGGGTGAAATTTTCTCCCGAGCGTGTTCTTTCCAGTGGCGGACAAAGCTATTAAAGATAACATAAACTTTACATTTCAGTTCTTTAGCATTAAATTGCTCTAATAACTTCAAACCTAGTTGTCCAGAATGATATCCAGCGTCTATATTTCCTAAGATCCCAATCAGCAGCAAACCATACCAACTGTAGGCGATCGCCCCAAGTGCTGAATTACCCCGTTTAATCGAAAAATCAACCATTGTGAAGATAATCTGCGGCAATAGTTCTGGTTTTGACATAAAAACAGGAGAAACAACAGCCGAGAGTATCCGCATTGTGGCTAACTCATAGCTATCAGTCATTACCGGAACATTTTCTAGTTCCTCAAGCTGAGGTAACTTAATTGCAGCCAAACCCTCTCGCGGGAGTTTTGAGAGAGAAAATCCCAATATTTCCAAAGTCTGTAAACCAGTATCTATGGCTTGTAGAAGCTGCTTTTGAAAAATATAAGACTGGATTTGCAGTTCGTAACCTTTAACTTTATCCAGCAGATTTGTCGCTTGTTGTAACACGATATCAGCTAATTCTTGCGATCGCCCAAAGTTAGTATTCAGATACTCGGCTTCGGCTGCTTCTACGTGCAGGCTCAGCGTCAAGTCATAATCTGTCTGCCAACTTGACTGTACACTAACGGGAGATTGAGGGGAGGTAATGAGTTCCAAACCGACATTCAAATACCTGACAGCAGCTTCGTAAGCATTCGATACTTTAGCTTTTTTCCCTGCGATCAGATTCAGTTGTGCCAGTTGATATCTTTCGGCTTTTCCTGCAAGGAATTCAACACCGATATTTAATTGATTGACAATATCAAAGACATTTTCTTCAATGTCGGAAGCCGGAGTATTTTCGAGTAGTAGTTGACCGATTTTGAGGTGCGTTGCTTGCTTTTCTTCGTCAGGAATCAGAGAATATGCTGCTTGTTGTACTCTGTCGTGCAGGAATTTGTATGCAATCTTGGATTGGGAAGCGGGAAGAATCGATCGCAAATTCTCTAATCCCCAGCCTCCAAGCAGCGGAATCTTGTAAGCATTACTCAACGGGAGAACCAATCCGGTTTGTAGCCCCGCCCAGAGTTCGCTAGCTGCTTGCGCCTGAGATTGTTCGCTGACAATTGATAACACATCGAGGGTAAATTTGTCGCCAATACAAGCCGCCAATTGTAACATTTTTTGCGTGGTTTCTGGCAGTTTTTCGATGCGGCTGGCTACCAATTCGACGACACTTTTGTCCGTAATGCCGATCGCCTGAATCTCTGCTAAATCCCACTGCCAACTACCGCTGCTAAATTCAAAGTGTAACAGATTGTCTTGATACAGCGCTTGCAAAAGCTGCGTGATGAAGAAAGGATTGCCGCCCGTTTTGTTGAAAATCAACTCAGCCAGCAATCTCAGCTTGTCGTTAGCTGTGAGGGTGTCGGCGATTAATTCGTATACATTCGCGAAATCCAGCGGTTGCAAGACGATATGATGTACAGGAGTGCCAGTTTTTTCGATTTGGTCGATCGCCTGCACGAGCGGATGAATCGCATTAACTTCATTATCCCGATAAGCACCAATCAAAAGCAGATATTGACTTTCCGAGTTGCCAACCAACAACTGCATTAAATTCAGGGATGCCGAATCAGCCCACTGCAAATCGTCTAAAAATAGTACCAGCGGATGTTCTACACAAGTAAAAACGCTGATAAACTCTTGGAAGACTCGATTAAACCGATTTTGAGATTCAGCAGCCCCCAATTGTGGCACTTCCGGCTGTTTGCCAATAATCAGCTCAATTTCAGGAATCACATCAACAATCACTGCACCATTTGCACCCAAAGCCGCCGCTAACTTTTCGCGCCAAGCTTGCAAATTTTCCGCACTTTCAGTCAGCAACTGCCCGATTAATGACTGGAAAGCTTGAATCAAAGCTGCATAGGGAATGTTGCGCTTGAATTGGTCAAATTTGCCGCTAATAAAATAGCCACGCTGTCTGACAATCGGCTTGTGAACTTCATTGATAATCGCGGTTTTCCCAATGCCAGAATAACCTGAAACTAAGACTATTTCGCTTTGGGGAGTAGGTACGAGATTTTCTGCATTTTCTGACTGTTGCGCGTGATCAATTCCGCTAACTCGTTCAAAAGCAGCCAGGAGGCGATCGACTTCAGCTTCTCGCCCGTAAAGTTTTTGAGGAATTGACAGTTGTGGCGATCGATCGAACTCTCCCGGTAAAAAATCAGCAATTTCTCCAGTTGTCTGCCAAGAATTAAAACATTTTTCTAAATCTGCTTTAATTCCATCCGCAGTTTGATACCGATCTTCGGCATTTTTTGCTAACAGCTTCATCACAATATCAGCAACAACTTGCGGAATTTTATCACTATTTTCTTGATTTCTTCTGCATTCACAAGGCGGTGCGGGATGTCTGGCAATGTGACAATGCACGAGTTCCAAAATATCGTTACTGATAAATGGCAATTCGCCTGTCAGCATTTCGTAAAATGTGACACCGAGGGAATAAAAATCGCTGCGATAATCTAAGGTACGATTCATTCTCCCAGTTTGTTCGGGAGACATATAGGCGACTGTGCCTTCAACTAAGTTAGCGCTGTTAATTTGCGGGGTTTCTTTGCTCAGTCGGGAAGCGATGCTGAAGTCGGTGAGTTTGACGGTTCCTGTTGCCAGGTTAACGATTATGTTGGAGGGTTTGATGTCTTTGTGAATGATGCCCTTTTGATGAAGCGAGTTGATGGCTGATGCTAGTTGAATGCCAATGTTGAGAAATGCTGTTAAGTCAAGTTTTTTTGAGATCATTTGGCTGACGGAGTTGCCGCCAAAGTCTTCTAGAATTAGGGCGAGACGGTTTTGATAGGTTTCGAGACTGTATGATTTGACGATGCTTTCTACGTGTAAATGCTGAGTAATTTTATATTCGTTTCTTAATCGCGTAATTTGTTCGAGGGTGGGAAATTCTGCCTTAAGGATTTTGATGATGACTGGTTGTTCGTCTGACTGTCTAATTCCCCGGTAAACGCTGGTATTGAAGCCCTCGGAGATGGAAGTGCTGATTTGATAGCCCGGAAGTGTCAAGGTATTCATTGAAATCATCCTGATAGCTGAGGTAAGTTGATTTTTTTAAATGCCGACGGAAACGATAGGATGCAACGAGGGCGATCGCGCGGCGCTGGCAAAATAATGATTCTAATCTCGGCAGAAACGATATTATAGGGCAATAGGGTTCACTTAATATTGTCTGAAGAGAGGAACGAAGCAATCGCAGGATCTATTTTTCATAGTGTTTTACCCCGGAGCCGTCTTCAGTGAACCGTGTTGTATTATAGAGTTTAATTTTTATAATACTGAACATAAAATATGATGTCAACCCCAATTTGGCTTGGTACCTTAAGCTAAATCGCTATCTTTTATCGGCAATTTCACCTAGTAACTTCTATTTTTCCAAATTTAAGTACAGAGGCGGCACCGATACGGAGATTGAAACATTTTCAACAAACATACAAATCAATGCTTGATATCAGCTCCGATGGATTACGATAACTAAAACGGTTCGTAGTGCGGGCTTCAGTCCGCCGATTCGTTCGTTCGTAGTGCGGACTTCAGTCCGCCGATTCGTTCGTTCGTAGTGCGGACTTCAGTCCGCCGATTCGTTCGTTCGTAGTGCGGACTTCAGTCCGCTCCCGCAGAGCAAAGTTTCGCGGACAACCGCGAGCGAATCTTACTGCTATGAATCGATCCGACACGATAGGAATGCACAAAAATTCCACCAGTAATAAATATAGAGCTATACGGTTTACTTAAGACTGTCCGAAGAGAGGAACGAAGCAATCGCAATATCTATTGATCATCGGTTTCCCCTGTTGTCATTTATTAAGTAAATTCTATAGAAATATAGAGTTATCAATAAAACGGATACAATAATCAATGACATATCGATTCATATATCCGTATGGTTGAATTATAAATTAGGCTTGATGTAAGTTTTATAGGCCTAATTTACTTGGTAATTAATGCCCATATCAAATCAAGCGAATGTGAAATTGAGATGCCATATTTACTAAAGTTGTATGCTGAAATTGCAACTGAGTTGTCAAACCAAAACTATGAATATTATTCATTGTGGATGGTTGCGAAATTCCAGGAACACAAGATGCACCAAACAAAGAAGACTTGGTAGTTAAGAGTCGATCGCTCTGTTGGCTGCCGAAGTTGGTATTTTTGGAACTGCCGATTAAAAAGTCATCATTATCTCGATCGCCCGCAACAGAAGCACAGTTAGGTGTTGAAGGTGCGATCGGCTTGGCAGCAAGCAGCGGCGGGCAAATGCTGGGTGCTGGAGTGTTGCTGCGGTAATTGACGGGATTTGTTTGAGGGCAAGTTATGGGGTCATATCCGCGATCGGGCTGACGATTTACAGGTATCGGGGTGGATGTCGATCGCGCGATCGGCATTCCCGCAGGCGGACAATCGCTGACTGTGCGTGGGTTAGTTGGTGGCGCGGTAAACACAGGTGTTCGCGTTGCGATCGCGATCAGTGTGCGTGTCGCAGTTGCAGTTGCAGTTGTGCCAGTTGATGTCGCCGTCGCGATCAATTTGGGCCTGTCGATCGCTGTTGGTGCCGCCGTTGGTGTGTCGATCGCTGTTGGTGCCGCCGTTGGTGTGTCGATCGATGTCGGCGTGTCGATCGCTGTCGGTGTGTCGATCGATGTCGGTGTGTCGATCGCTGTCGGCGTGTCGATCAATGTCGGCGTGTCGATCAATGTCGGCGTGTCGATCGATGTCGGCGTGTCGATCGGTGCAGACTTCGCCGTCGGCGTTACTTTGAGAATCGGTGTCACGATGCTCGATGCAGGTGCAGATACAGGTGTTGTTGTGACAACCGGTGTGACTGGCGGTGCTGTGACAACGGGTGCAGGTGTGACTGGCGGTGCTGTGACAACGGGTGCAGGTGTGACTGGCGGTGCTGTGACAACGGGTGCAGGTGTGACTGGCGGTGCTGTGACAACGGGTGCAGGTGTGACTGGCGGCGCTGTGACAACGGGTGCAGGTGTGACTGGCGGCGCTGTGACAACGGGCGCAGGTGCGGCAGGAATATTGACTGTAAAAGTTCCCAGATTGCCAGCTACATCAAAATTACCAACAGTGTCGCTCACCTGCTGAGGTTGTAACTGTACCGTGTAAGTGCCATTATCTGCGGTATCCCAAGTGCCGCCGGGGGGAACGAAGGAGTAGGTGGCGCTACGGGGAGTGCCGTTACCTAGGGGCGTGAAGTTTACCAGAGTAGCTTGTTGGATTTTGCCCTCAGGCCCAGCCACCAAGATATCCTTACTATCTAAGGTACTGACATTGAGGGCTGTATTGTCGGTATAGGTGACAGTGAAGTTGTAAGTATTTCCACCTGCGGTGTTGATGTTGCTGAAGCTGCTGGCGGCGGTAGGCGCAGTGAAGTCGGCACTCCAAATATTGCTAGCATTTGTGTTGAGAGCGTTGCCGACTCGATCGACAATACCAGAACCAGCAGCAGTCAGAGAGAGTTGGTAATTACCGTCACCACCCGTCAATCCCGTTAAGTTGTCTAAAGTCCAATTAGTATTGTTAGTGCTGTTTAGCGTAGCACCTGTGAGAGGAACAGCCACGCCGTTGCGAGTGAGAGTGAGATCGGCTGTATCAAAGCCAGTTACAGGTTCGCTGAAAGTAATGGGAATTGTGGTAACACTTGTGTTGCGCGGATCTGGAGTAACAGGGTCGAAGCTGACTGTAGGCGGAGTTTTATCAATAGTATAAGTTTGTCCGGTAAAGTTGCCGTTACCTTGACCTACGCCACCTAAGGGTATAAGTAGGGAATTGTTAATCGAGTCATTATCGACGAGATTTAATCCGACGGTTCCAGAGCCTTTGCCAGTGTTAACACTTACGTTATAGGATGCACCGCTACCTGTAACTGCTGCGATATTGGCACCATTTATTACGTTCGAGTTCAGAGTAAAGTCTGCGATGTCTACTCCGGTAACACTTTGATTGAAAGTGACGGTGTAGTTGACTGTATCTGCTTTAGTGGGGTTGGCGTCAGCAAGCTGAATGCCATCCACTACGGGAGTGTTGCCTGTGAAACTCATAATTTGTTGTTGTATGGTACAGCTTACTTTAGCACGGTTAATACTGTTAAAAATTGACTCCTGCGAGTTCAATTGCTCGCTAACAAAGGTTGAACAAACAGGTTAAGTAGTCGGGTGTTATTTTTTAGTTAAGTTATTACTGATTTGAGGTTAAATTATCAGTCATCTTGGGTAATAAAAAAGTTAAATATCCTTGTTTATGCCTCAAAATGAGGAAATACGAGCATGATTACTGAGCGGTAAGTAAATATGTCCAGAGGCCTTGGCGATCGCACGATCGGCAAACTCACTAATTGCGATCGCACGATCGGCACAAATTCTCGGCATCTATAACAATTTCTCGGTATCTGGGAGAATTCTGAGAATATAGTGATATCTCTCTAGTTGAGTAAGGTAAAAATGAGCATTACACCAAATTTCAGATGGTTTTCGTCAGTCGCGAGTGTTTGTAGCGCGATCGCGATCGGCACTTTCAGCGGCTTGACATCTCCTGTAAAAGCGGCAGAAACCGTGGTTGTGCGTAAAGGTATTTTAGAATCGTCAATCTCGGTTGCAGATTTGCGCGAGCTGGCAAAAACTGGACAAGTCCCCGAAAAACTGCAAGCTTACGCCAGTCTGTTGTCTGACGCACAGCGCAGTCAAATCTTGGGAGCGCTAAAAGCGAAAATCCCCCTGAATGTAGTCGGTTTGAGCAACTTGCTCAATACGCGCATCGGGACGGCGATCCTGACGGATTTGACTACGGTGATACCGAGGCGCGACGGTGCGGGTGTGGAAGCCCTGCGAGCGGCTTTGGTGCTGGGGGCTAACGCGCCGGAAGGCTTATCGGTATTGAGTTTTATTGAATCTTATCCGAGTTCGCGGGTAGTGGTGGATCTCGATCGAGCTTTCGCAGTTTTGAGCAATTTAAACTCGGGTTTTTGGCAAACTCAGAGGTTTATGGCGGCGATCGCACCTCAATTAGCCGCTACTAAACCCGCCTTTAACCCGCCTTTCGACCCCACCCAACCCGGCCCGAATTCGGTGCGCGTACTGAAGCTAGATTTAAACGATAGCGCCCGCAATCGGCGCATTCCGGTTGATGTGTATTGGTCGAAAGCTGCGACTGCTGACAAACCGACGATCGTGTTTTCTCACGGTTTGGGTTCGGTACGCACGGATTTGCGCTATTTAGCCGAGCATTTGGCGTCTCACGGCTATGTGGTAGCTGCTTTGGAACATCCGGGAAGCAACGAAACGAATACCAATGCTGCGATCGCCGGTAAATCTCGGTTGTTAGCTGCTCAGGAGTTTTTAGACCGTCCTAAAGATATCAGTTTTGTGCTGGATGAACTGGCTAAATTAAACCAAACTGATGATAACTTGCAGGGGAAAATCGCGATCGAGCGATCGATGATCGTGGGCTATTCCTTCGGCGGCGGCACAGCCTTATCCTTAGCAGGTGCCGAACTGCAATTGACCAGGCTCAAACAGCGCTGTCAGGGCGATTTGATTGGGTTTAGCTTGGGCGAAGGCATTCAGTGCGCGGCGGCCGGATTGCCCCAAGAACGGTATCAATTGCGGGATGTGAGGATTAAAAGGGCGATCGTCATGAATCCCACCACATCATTACTATTTGGAGAAACTGGATTAAGTGCCATTCAAATTCCCACATTGATAGTAGCATCTTCAGCCGACAAAACCACACCCGCCTTAGTCGAACAAATTGCCGGATTCCAACAAATTCCATCTCCCAAATGGTTAGTCGGTTTTGTCGGCGGCACTCACTTAAGCGTTAAAGATCCGAGTACAACCTTAGACCAAGTTAGAAGGCCCAGCACAGTAATAACTGGCGACGAAGTTGTCGGCGAACAAGCAGTTAGCATACGCAATTATATTAAAGCTATCAGTCTAGCCAGTGCCGCTCAACTAACGGCAGAAGCTGACAAATATGCAGTATTTCTCACCCCAGAATACGCGCAATTTGCTTCAACGAATGCAATTCCAGTGCGCCTAGTTACAGAAATTTCTCCTGAAACTAACGCAGTCGTGCAAACTTTTATTCAAGGAAATAAGTAGTCAGTTGACCTGGGACAGTTGACCTGGGACAGTTGTCATTTGTCAGTTGTCAGTTGTCAGTTGTCAGTTGTCATCAATACTTCTGACAGTTTGATTCCCCGCGCAGAGGCGAGAAACCCGGTTTCTACGAGTTTCCCATTTAGTAACGATAAATTTACGAAGAAACCGGGTTTCTGAACTCACGAGTCCGCAGTATCAGTTGACCAGGGACAGTTGACCAGGGACAGTTGACAGTTTGATTCCCCGCGCAGAGGCGAGAAACCCGGTTTCTACGAGTTTCCCATTTAGTAACGATAAATTTACGAAGAAACCGGGTTTCTGAACTCACGAGTCCGCAGTATCAGTTGACCAGGGACAGTTGACCAGGGACAGTTGACAGTTTGATTCCCCGCGCAGAGGCGAGAAACCCGGTTTCTACGAGTTTCCCATTTAGTAACGATAAATTTACGAAGAAACCGGGTTTCTGAACTCACGAGTCGGCACATTTGAACTGAGATTGTCAGTTTGTAGTCAGCATTTTTTAATGATATTGCTACTTACCAGCATTTTATGCTGTCTGGGTGCCTGCTGCGCCGAGGCGTTTATTTTTCTTGAGCGCTGATATATTTTGTCCATGCCAGGGCAAAATATAAACAAGGACTTTTACAAACTTAACTGTGAAACTGCCATGCCTAAAAAAAATATTATCCCGATAGTGCTGCTGTTTGTAGCCCTGTTTACCCTTTACGGTGACAGCTTAACTTTTCTTCCCAAACCTATAAGAGATACCAGCGTGGCGAGTAGAAAATTATTTGTCGGGTTGTGGCCATCATGGGTAAAGCCAAAAGACGTAAACAAGCAAAGAGATAAGGAGATTGAGGACTTGCAAAAAAACCCTAGTCCGAATCGATAGTTTTCACAGTTGACAGTTGACAGTTGACGGTTGACAGTTGACAGTTAACAGTTGAAAGAAAGAAGAACTTAGTGACCGATTTTTGTCTGTTATACCATTTTTCTAAAGATGCAATAGAGGTAAACGACCGTTGGACATTGTAATTATCTCCTTGACCTTTTCATAAAACTCTATCATAACTTAAAAAAAATGGTATAAGGTTCGTAGTGTGGACTTTAGTCCGCTCTTATTGCGGACTAAAGTCCACACTACGAACCTTTCTTGTTATGGGATTGTTCGTGGCGACACACCCTACTACTACTTTTGAAAATTAGTATTAGATTGGCAATTTTAGATCTTAGATAGAACAAAAAATCTAAAATCTAAAATCTAAAATCTAAAATCGATTACGCTTGCTTTTTCAACCAGCTAAACATGGCGCGCAAATCTTTACCAACTTCTTCAATCGGATGTTCTGCTTCCTGACGGCGCATGGAAGTAAAGCCCGGTTTCCCAGCTTGGTTTTCGAGAACGAATTCGCGAGCAAATTGACCGGATTGAATTTCGCTGAGAATTTTACGCATTTCGGCGCGGGTGTCATCGGTGACGATGCGGGGGCCGCGAGTTAAATCGCCGTATTCTGCGGTATTGGAGATGCTGTCGCGCATTTTGGCGAGGCCTCCTTCTACTACTAAGTCAACGATAAGTTTAACTTCGTGCAAACATTCAAAATAAGCTAATTCCGGTTGGTATCCAGCGTTAACTAAGGTTTCAAATCCAGCTTTAATTAAGGCGCTTAAACCGCCGCACAAAACTACTTGTTCGCCAAACAAATCGGTTTCTGTTTCTTCGCGGAAAGTGGTTTCGAGGATGCCGGCTCTGGTGCCGCCGATACCTTTAGCATAGGCCATTGCCCGATCGCGCGCTTGGCCGGAGGCATCTTGATATACTGCAAACAAACTCGGCACGCCTTCGCCTTGTTCGTAAGTCCGCCGCACCAAATGTCCGGGGCCTTTGGGCGCTACCATTACTACGTCTACGTCGGCTGGGGGCACAACTTGACCGAAGTGAATGTTAAAACCGTGAGCAAATGCTAAAACATTTCCTGCTGAAAGGTTAGGTTCGATTTGTTCTTTGTAAATAGTTTTTTGAACTTCATCGGGTAATAAAATCATGATGAAGTCAGCGGCGGCGGCTGCTTTGTCTACCGGGTGAACAGTTAAACCTGCTTCGGTGGCTTTGGCGGCGGATTTGCTACCGGGATACAAACCGACAATGACATTCATGCCGCTGTCTTTGAGGTTGAGGGCGTGGGCGTGTCCTTGGGAACCGTAGCCGATGATAGCAACCGTTTTGTTGGCTAAGAGGTCTAGGTTGGCGTCGGTGTCGTAATACATACGGGCCATGGTGCTGGTCTCCTTGAGATGCAAATAGGGTAATTGACTGCAAAACTCTCATTTTATCAAAGTGGGGTGCTTTTTTTTCGAGAATTTTACCGATTAAGATTTGGAAGGGGGAAAATAAAGGGCGATCGGGCTTCAATCAGACCATTTTAGATTTTAGATTTTAGATTTTAGATTTTAGATTGAGGATGATTTACGGGATAAGGGTTTGAAGCACGGGGCGACAGTTTTATTATTTGGGGAAAATGGTATTAGCAGGTTTTCCTGGAAGTCAAATATAATTATCGATACCGTACTGTGCTACAAAACGCAACTAACTTTTTTAAGATGAAAATAAAAGCAATACATCATGTGGCAATTATTTGCTCAGATTACGAAAAGTCCAAGAAATTTTATGTAGAAGTCTTGGGATGTTCCATTATCAAAGAAACCTTCCGCAGCGAGAGAAGTTCTTACAAACTAGATTTGCAAGTCGGAAACGGCGACGCAATGATTGAACTGTTCTCATTTCCGCATCCTCCCGCCAGAGTCAACAATCCTGAAGCTTGCGGTTTGAGACATTTGGCTTTTGCAGTCGAGGATATAGAAGCATCCGTTGCTTACTTGAAATCGCGCCAAATAGAAGTAGAAGAGATTCGCTTTGACGAGATTACAGAAAAACGGTTTACCTTTTTTATAGATCCAGATAACTTACCGTTAGAAATTTATGAAATTTAAACAGTATTCTATTTGTTCAAGCCACCTTCGAGTCAATCAGTTTGCAATCCACACCCGACCAACTGAATCATTAAATTTCTTGCAAGAATCGGAACGGGCTCTCCGGCCCGTTCCACAATTTTTTTTTATGTGGAATGGGCCGGAGAGCCCGTTCCAAAAGTTGATTTAAAAGACTTTTGCAAGATATCCATTTATTTTAAAACTAAAATCTAACATTGTATGATTGACAAGCTCATCAGAAACACAATCACGATCGGATTTCCTGCTTTAATGCTATTTATCGCCATATTAGCTACGGGTAAAACAGGCGATTCAGCTACTTGGTCGGGTTTGAGGAAAGTAGGCCTTTCCTTTGGGATGCTCAGCGGTTTAGGTGTGTTGGTATTTGCAGGATTTGTTGCCAATTATTTTAGTTATTTTGTGGTAGATAGCTTGCTGGTAAGATTTTATCAGCAGCGGCGAGAGTTGGAACAGCCGGAACAATTGGTAACAGAAATTGATAGATTGCCGATTACCAACGACCTGAAAATTAAGCTGAAATGGGCGGTGCTGCACAGTAGCAATCATAAAGTTATTAGTTTAAAGCACGCAATCTTAAAATGGTTTATTATCGCAGCGATTGTAAATGCACTCTTGTCAATCGCAGGTTATCTGGGAGAATTTAATCTACTTTTTGAGTTAAATTCTCATTTTAAACTACAATATCTCCTGGTTAGTTTCTCTACTTTGATATTTTTCGCTTTGGTACGATCGAAAAAAATATGGCTGCTGGTAAGCGCATTTTGTATAATCATTAATTTAGCCGAAATTGTTCCTTGGTATTTTCCAGCGCCAGCATTTGCTGGCTCGACTCCCGGACAACTTTTGCGGATTTTGCATTCAAATGTTTTAACGAGTAATCGCCGATATGCTGATGTGATATCCCTCGTGAAATCAGAACAACCAGATATCGCTGTTTTTGTAGAAGTCAGCACAGATTGGGCAAAAGAGTTAGCGGTTTTAAGGGAAATGTTTCCTTATTCTTCCCAGCAGCAAGAATCTGAGGAATATGGAAGTGCAATCTACAGCAAGCTGCCTTTAGAGAATGCTGCTGTTAAAGCTTTTTCACAGACAAGAAGGAGCCTGTCTGCGGATGTTAAATTTCAAGGTAAAACTATTTCGATGCTGCTTGTTCATCCGTCTGTGCCGATCAAACCGCAGAGTTTTATCGATCGCAACCAACAGCTAGCAGCCATCGGCGAGTATGCAGCCCAACTCAAAAATCCGCTGGTGGTGGTTGGCGATTTCAATACCACAATGTGGTCGCCGTTCTACAAAAATATGGTAAATACTGGAAAATTGCACAATGCGCGATCGGGTTTTGGCCTTTTACCGACTTGGCCGACTTTTATGCCGCTGCTGTACATTCCCATCGATCACCTTCTAGTCAGCAAAGAAATTGGTGTACTCAAGATTCATACTGGTAGCAATATCGGTTCGGATCATTTGCCATTAATTACAGATTTGGTTGTGGGAAGGTAGAATGCGAACTTGCTATCATGAATTTTTCAACTTAAATTCATCAAACTTCACGACTGCCGACTCAGGTTTCCGCGTATCAAAATAATAGCTGCTCACCGTACCGTTCCCCGTATCAAACACACTAAAAGCTGTAATATCGTTGCTGTCAATATACGGCAGCGCCCGCCCATCTTTCCCCAACAAAGGCGCCACAGTAGGCACCACAGGTTCCAAATTGTTCGGATCTCCAATAGCGCTGTAATCTTCTTGATATCCCGGCGGTATAAATCGGCGCTTTTTCCCTGCAAAGGCGCCGTAACTGTTACCGACATTAGAAGTCTCTAAAAAGTGCATTCCGCTGGAGCTGATAAATCTATTCCACAAATGCGAATGTCCGTACAAAACTAACTGCACCCCCGCGGCTTCTAACAGTGGCACCACATCCCGAATCAGATAATCTTGCTGTTTTGGATATTCGTAACGCACCATATTAATCTCGCCATCGGAAGTGCGATCGACTATTTGCACCGGGTCAGTATAAGCAGGTACAATATTGTCGCCCAGAGAATGCGGCGGATGGTGAAACATCACAATTTTATATTTAGCCTGCTGAAATTCCGAACTATTTAACTCTTTTTGCAGCCAAGTATATTGAGCGCTGCCCTTGGCAATCGGCTCAAAAATATGCTGTCCGTATCCCCATTTTTCAGGGCGGTCAAAATCTTCGTCTCGTTCCCGATACTTGCCTCTGGCACCCGGATCTAAATTCGGAGTCCGCCAGATATTCGTCACATACAAAGTAATTAACCGCACGTCTCCAAAAGTCACAGCATAGTAATTTTTCTCACGGGGAAAGCTAAAAATCTCGTTGTAAGTATCGCTATTAAAACTATTGTTTTTTAACCAAAGGTCTCGATCTTTTACCGCATATTGTTGAGTGAGGTATGGATATATTTTTTCCACAGCAGCGCGGGGAAAAGGGTCATTAAACTGCTCGTTGAGCGTGCTGCTATTGGAAAACCTGCCCATGATTTCATGGTTCCCAATCGCCGGAAATAAGGGGGCGTGTTGGATCAGCTCGCCACCGCTGTACAGGGTTTTGATGCCGTTTTTGTCGATTTCGGAGAAGGCGCGGCCTTGCAAACCGGGGAAAAATGCGCGGCCTCGGTCGTCGTCGAACCATTCGGAAGCGCGATCGGCTATATTAATTAAATCCCCAGCCATGAAAACCGCATCAACTTTATCAAATGTTTCTGCTACTTTCTGGAGATTGGCCGCTGTCATCGGCATCAATTGATGGTCGGAAGTGAACAGAATTTTTAGCCCAATTCCTGGTGCTGGTGTCGGAGAGAGACTGAAGATTTTGCTGCTAACAGATGCGCCATCTTTCCTGTCGCTGGTGACTTGATAAGGAATGCGAACACCGGGCATTAAATTGGTAACTTCTGCTTCGTGGCGCCAGATGTTGCGAGCAATGGGATTGCTGCCAGTTATCCCCTGTTTCATTTCATCGGAGATGCGCGATTCTTTGTCTTCGCGAACGCGACTTAGCTTTGTAGTATTTGCCACCGCGATTTTAGTTAAATTTTTGCCGCAAGCAACAATATTGCGAATCCCGGGAAATTCGGTAAACCAGACGACTCGCACCGAGTTAGTTGTTGGGAGTTGCAGGAACGGATCGGTTAAAAGTTTTGGTTGGTTGAGAAAAGATTGGACAATTAAACCTAATAATAGGAGCGTCAAAATCAAAACTGCAAAAAACCAAGGATTGCGCGGAGAACCCTGAGGTGTTTCTGCTCGATCGGGCAATGGTGTTAACATAAGTTATTTGTCATTTGTCATTGGTCATTGGTCATTGGTCATTTGTCATTTGTCATTTGTCATTTGTCATTTGTCATTTGTCATTGTTCAAACAGGTCATTGGTCATTGTTCAAACAGGTCATTGGTCATTAGTATCAAACAAAAACAGCGATTTCATATTCTAGACTTTATATTTTAGATTACGAATGTTATCAAAAAGTTAAGAAATTTTTAGAATGTCTCAGATACGATTAACCTCAACTATAGCAGTTCGATCTCTCATATGAAGTAGGCTTGGGTAATCGCTAATCGGTAATCATAAAAAGTTTTGCCATTTAAAAGCCCAGAAGCCAATCATCAATGACTCATTACGCATTACCAGACATACCTGATCTATCTGAGAAAGGGTAGATTAATCTCAAATAGATATGACTTCGCCTAAAAAAGGGGTGAAAGCCCCCAACTTAAGTCATGGAGAGTCTAAAATTTTTAACCAAAGTTCATGTTTTTAGATTAATCTGTGGAGTAAATCTCAAATCGAAAAATCTCAAATCGAATGGCTCACCACATTCTCAAGGCTAACTGCAAAACCGTACACTTGGGCGGTTTCTCTCCCAAGCTTGAACCTGCTTTAATTGTCGATTCGGGCGATCGCATCGATATCGAAACCTATTCAGGATATTATGTTGCTGACAAGGCCCCGCCGGAATTTGTCACCCCCGAATTTTTAGATATTTGTGAGAATTTACCCGCTAACCGCAAAGTCGGCCCGGGCCCGCACTTGCTAACAGGCCCGATTTATGTTAACAATGCCGAACCGGGAGATGTTTTAGAGATTCACATCGAGGAAGTTTACCCGAGTTTACCAGTAGGATTTAATGCAATTCGTGCCGGATGGGGAGTTTTATCTGAGTATTTCCCTACACCTCAATTGCGGTTTATCCCCCTAGATTTACAGCAAAAGATTGCGGAATTTCCCGCAGGTAGCGGGGTTAAGATTCCGCTGCATCCCTTCTTCGGAATTATCGGTGTTGCTGATTCACAAATCAACCGTTCTTCTATTCCTCCCGAACGCTACGGCGGGAATATGGACAATCAGGAATTGCAACCGGGAACGCGGTTATTTTTACCTGTTTCGGTGCGTGGCGGTTTGCTGTCTGTGGGCGACGGACATTCGGCACAGGGAGACGGCGAAGTTAACGGTACTGCAATTGAAACTTCGATGAATGGAACTATTCAAATCTGCTTGCGTAAGGATTTATTTCTAATATTTCCGTTTGCTGAAACGCCTACTCATATTGTAATTATGGGTTTCGGTGAAACATTAGATGATGCGTTTGAGATGGCGGTAAAACAGACGGTTTATTGGCTGCAACATTTTGCAGGTTTCAAAGAAGAAGATGCTTATGTTTTGTCTTCGCTAGTCGTAAATTTTAGGGTTACGCAGGCTGTCAATAATCCGCAGAAAGGAGTGCACGGAATGGTGCCCAAGTCTGTTTTACCGGAGGTGAAAGTTTTGGGCCGTTGAGTTTGAGCTCGCATGATAACACGCATTGACAAAAAAAGCTCGATCGCGATCGCACAAATTACACAAATTTGTCACAGCGGTTGCTCGATCGCGATCGCCAGCGCCTTTAAAATTAACCTTAAGATTGGGATATGTTGCAAATTCTATATAAATCGACCTCAGCATGAAAAATCAAACTGACGATATTGCTAAAGAGGATTTAGTCGATCGGGCTTTTGGAAGTCCAGCTATCCCCGATCCGACAGCCTGGGTAGACGAACATTATTTTCTGGCTAATTTCGCCAATACTCTCGCCTACATTCAAGAACATCTGTCTGATGATAGTTGCGAAATCAGCGATAGTGCTGACTATGGTGAGGCGAGATTATCGATCGATACTAAAATTAGAAATATGTTGAGAGCTAATTTTAGCGATGACTGTTGGGAGTATGTCGAAAGTTTGTTGTGAGTTTAGCAAAATTCATCAGTATTTGTACGTAGATCAATTTTGAGCATAAATTAAGTTGTTGCAGGTTTAAATTGTCTATTTCAACCGATGATTGAAAATTATCAAATTGTCTCCCATCCTCGCCTCGGACATTATTGAGACGTTGTAACTTATTATACTTTAGGCTGACCGGAAATTAGGGTTGATAGGAATTTCGGTCGATCGCAAAAACTGAGCACTTTCCTCGGGTAAAGCAGTATTGATAAACATCCCGCTACCCAACTCAAACCCAGCCTGCTTCGACACTCTGGGAATAATTGCCATATACCAGTGAAAGTATTTTGTCCCCTGTTCGGCCGTGGGAACCGATCGAATACTATAATTGTAATCTGGATCGTTCAATCCGTAATAAAGCTGAGCGAGTACAGTTCTTAAACTATTAGCTAAATCCGTAATTTCCGCATCAGTAATATCATCAAACGAAGACGAATGTCGGCGCGGAAAAATCCAGATATGAAAAGGTGAAAGTGCAGCATAAGGGATAAAAGCTACAAAATATTCACTCTCAAAAATCACTCTTTCACCGGATGCTAACTCATCTTCCAAACTGCGGCAAAACAGACATTCTCCCGTATCGTCAAAATAGCGAACTGCTGCCTCTATGCGGCTGCGAAATTGGCTGGGTACAACGGGCGTCGCTGCTATCTGCGAGTGAGGGTGTTCGAGAGAAGTTCCGGCACTTTCCCCGTGATTTTTGAATATCACAATTGTTTCGATATGGGGAGATTTTCTGATTTCCAAATAACGCTGGCGGTATACTAAAAGTATATCCGTCACTTCTGCAACAGTGAACAAAGCAGTAGTTAAATCGTGCCGCGTGTGTTCGACAATTACCTCATGAACCCCGATTCCAGCCATCGTGCGATGAATTCCCGATGATATTCTCATCCATTCTGCTGTCGGGGAGAGGGCGGGATATTTGTTACCAATAGCCCGGACTTTCCAGCCCGTGTGTTCATCACTCAAACGAAAAGTTTCTAAGGTTCCATCCTCCTCATTTCCCACGCAAAACGGGCAATCGGCGCGGTGTGGCGGGACTGCTACTATCAACTTTTTCTTATTAGCAAATTCGTCCGGTCTTTTTGCCCGTTCCGTGGCGATAATTACCCAATCTCTGGTAATTAGATTTTGTCTAAGTTCAGACATTTTATTACCTTCAGTTTCAGGGCTTAGCTATTTTTGATTCTAGATAAATATTTGAATTCTGTCAGTCAGAGATTGCGAATATTTAATAAATCTTGATATTTGGTTCAGCAGCTATTACATAGATCGCGGTCAAAAAAGTTAACAATAACAATTGTTAATTACCAAAAATTATGATAAAATAGAGCCATCGCAACAGCTAGGAACTAATCTATGGTTCTCCAAATTAATCCCACGAAACAAGAACCAATTGTTACCTGGGAAAAACTGCCATCAGACTTTATATTACCCGACGATCCCGTGGAAAATATTCAACAGCCACCGCTGGCGGCCGCACTGACGGATGCTCTCGGTAGCAACGATCGCATCCAACCCGAAATGTTAATTGCGTCGAATTTTGCGATCGCAGCTACCGTCAATCAAAAAACCGTAGTGAAAGCGCCAGACTGGATGTATGTACCGCGAATACTGCTGCTACCCGAAGGAGTGATTCGCCGCAGTTATACGCCATCTGTGGAGGGCGATCGAATTGCGATAGCGATGGAATTTCTCTCGGAAACCGACGCTGGCGAATATTCGGTGCGCGCCAAATATCCCTACGGAAAACTGTATTGCTACGAGCAAATTTGGCAGATTCCTACCTACGTTATTTTTGACCCTTATGAACCAGATTTGGAAGTGCGCTGTCTGCAAGAAAATCAATATGTTTTGCAGTCACCGACAGCGGAGGGACGTTACTGGATACCTGAAATTAATTTATTTTTAGGCATTTGGTACGGGACGCGATTGGGTGCAACTATGCACTGGTTGCGCTGGTGGGATGCAGCCGGAAATTTGCTACTTTGGAGTTCGGAACAATCGGAATTGGAACGACAAAGGGCTGAACAAGAAAGGCAAAGGGCTGAACAAGAAAGACAAAGGGCTGAACAGGAAAGACAAAGGGCTGAAAGTGCGATCGGCCAATTAGAATCCGAACGCCGGCGCAGTGAAGCACTTGCAGCTAAACTTAGGGAATTGGGAATCGATCCGAATGCTTGAAATGCTATTTCTGCGGGGATAGTTGCGTTTGACGCCCTTTTGTCGATCGATAAAAATTGCGGGAATGGCGATCGGACTATCTGGTATATCAATAACTTGAAGCATTAGACATCAATCTATTTCCTACGCCCTAGAACCCCGAGTACCGATGAAAGCAATTAAAGTGATGGCATCGAGTTGATTATGCTTAGTCTGACTATGGGCGTGCTGGCTTTACTTAATCCTAAATCACACTCATAGTGTGTAGATTTTGGAGTGCAGTCACCGATATCTTGCTTATGTGGCAGAAAACCCAGAGCTAAAAAAATTTGGAGAGCAAGTTCGCAGGCTAAGAACATCAAAAGGCTTTTCCCAAGAAAAGTTAGCAGAACTAGCCGGACTGCACCGCAACTACATTGGTGGTATTGAGCGGGGTGAGAGAAACATAGCGCTGTTAAACATCTTGCGGTTAGCAAAAGCTCTAGGAGTATCGCCCAGCGAACTATTGCAGGAAATAGAGTAAATGCAATCACCCTATACGGGGCTTCCTGTCCAAGATTGGCAAGAGAAGACACGGGAACTCATAGATCAACACCCACTAGATCCACAAGAAATTTATGACGTGGTTATTCAAGTTTGGAGTGAAATTTTTAAATCCAGCATAACCAGCAGAGGCTACAGAATAGGAGTAAATTTATTCCCTACTCCCCAAATCATGGGCTTTTTTTTACATGAACTAATCCCATTAGAACTCGCCAGCAAATACCCCGGAATTTGGCGGCGCGATCGCAGTGCCATTGAAAAAGATATTGTTTACATCCCGAATAATGACTTCTCAATTGAAATTAAAACTTCTTCAAGTAGTCGTAACACTTACGGTAATCGTAGTTATTCCCAACAAAGTGCCACAGGAGCAAAACCGAAGAAAGACAAGTCTGGCTATTATCTTGTAGTTAATTTCCAGAAATTCGATCCAAAAATTCAAAGTGCACAAACTCTAAATATTAATTTAGTGAGATTTGGATGGATAGATCGAGAAGATTGGCAAGGGCAAACAGCAGCCACTGGTCAGCAAGCTAAATTAAGCCCTGATGTAGAGCGATATAAGTTGCTGCAATTGCCTATTTAGAAAAATTTATACTCTTTAAAATAAAGATAATTGAGCTTCACTAATCTGCTTTTCTCTTAGAAAATCATCAATTCGGTTGGCAGCTAAATCGCAGTATTCCTGACAAATCTCAAATCCGATAATAGTACGTTGCAAATCTAAAGCAACAACCGCCGTAGTTCCTGAACCCAGAAAAGGGTCTAAAATGATCTCATTTGGGTTGGATGAAGCTTTGATTATTCGCTGTATGACAGCACTAGGAAATTGAGCAGGGTGAGATGTTCGCTCTTTTGAGGCTCGATTTTTACCAGAAGTTACCTTCGGGAATTCCCAAACATCAGTCGGATTTTTGCCTTGGGAGTTGACTTTAATTTTGCCATTCTTTTTTTGATTAGGATATTTTACATTTGGATCGCGCACATCATCTAGATTGAAGGTATAATCTTTATGGTTTTTCACATACCAAAGGAACTTTTCATTGCGCGGTGAAAAGAACTTACTACCAGCAACCCCAGCGCCATAGTGCCAGATAACTTCTTGGATCAGGTAAAAAGGAATTTTGTCCCAAAGTAGATAGGGAATGGGGATAGCTTTAGCTTGATTGGGAATTGATAGATACCCCAAGTTGAGCCAGAAAGCGCCGTTAGGAAGGATTAGCCGATAATTTTCACTGATCCAGCTTTCACACCAGTTCAAATATTTATCAAGTGGTAGTGTTTTTTCGTATTCTTTGCCAATGTTATAGGGGGGACTGGTGACAGTGAGATTGACACATTCATCAGGGAGCTTTGACATTGCTTCTAAGCAGTCCATTTTATAAATGAGGCAGTTGGAGGCTTGGAAGTAGGGTTTACCTAAAAGATTTACTATGTCAGTTAAAAGCATGATTAAGTTGATGATGGTATAAATCTATATTGGCACGATTGTGTAATTTTTATTGATAAACTTATGAGGTAATTAAAATATGTATATTTCCTCCACTCGTCTTCCTAACTTTCCAATCATTACGCCAATTGCAACTGCACATTCTGCAACTTGCAAATAGCTTTCAACACTTGCGCCAATTCGATCGATCGCCCTTTGTCAATCAAATTCAATTCCGGTAAAATCTGATAAGTGCAAGGATTCCCCCGCGTCAACCGCACAAACCGATAACTTTCGCCATTCGTCGTCAATCCCCAAACAGACGATCGCACCTGCAAACTCTTAAACGCATACGTCAGCAATTGCGGTAAACCGGTCAAAGGGGCGATCGCACTATTTTTCGCCTCCACCACCAAAATCCAGAACTGTGTTGTCGCTATCTCTGCATCCGGCTGATTCAGTGCTAGAATATCCAACCGCCCTTTAATTAAAGTATCTTTATCTTCAACCTCAATGGGTATGCTATCCTCCATTGTCAGCACTGCGGGAAACTTAAAAAATCCTGTTAATCTCATCAACGGTGAAAGTGATAAAAACTTAACCAACTCTTCAGAGACTTTTCCCACTTCTAGATAGCGACAAAAGTCGTTGCTGATTTCTAACAGTTGCTGCTGTTCAAAGTCGGTGAGAGGTTCCACAGATAAAAATTCATCAAAAGAGCCTCCTGTTTGTCTTTCCAGTTTGAGAAGGCGGCGAACGTCATTTAGCGAGAGTTGGCTTGCTTCTAGATTTTGGGTCATAGCTTTTGTGCGATCGATCGACTGTTTCGACAACTTATATTATAAAACCATTACCAGCGAATTTGCTATGATATAATCTTACCAAATATCGATCCAGTAAATCGGGTAGATTTTATGAAAGCAATTAAAGTGATGGCAACGATCGACGATCGAGGACAATTGTGCATTGATGAACCGCTAAAGTTATATCGCAATAGCCGAGTCGAAGTAATTGTGCTGATTCCCGAAGTAACAGAAATCAATGAAGATGAGCAATCGAACGAAGCAATCTTAGCAGATTTTCGTCAAGCTTGGCATGAAGCAATGACAGGCAAAACAATTCCTGTTTCCCAAATCTGGGAGGGAATTGAGGATGTGCGATCGACTCTTGGAGGCATTCCCAGCAGATTTGGTCTGATATAATATTAGCATTTCTAACCCGAATTACCTATGCAACTAGAAGACTATTTCAATTTTCTGAGACATGACGATATTCGGCTCAAAGGTTCCCGCATTGGCATCGAAACCATTCTTTATGAATACCTGTTTCGCGCTCGAACTCCCGAAGAAATCGCCAACATTTATACATCGCTCACCCTCGAACAAGTTTATGCCACCATTTTGTACTACCTGCACAACAAAGAAGCCATTGGTCAGTACATAACTGAATGGGTGGAATGGGGTGATAAAATGCGAGAAGAACAACGTCTCAATCCTTCTCCAGCGGCTAAAAAAATCCGCAAACTGAGAGCAGCAAGAGATGCAATGAGAAAAGCTGATGGCAATCCAGTATCTATTTGATGAAAATGTCGATCCTGCCTATGCTAATCAAATTCGTAGGCGTAATCCCGATTTGGTTGTTCTAGCAGTCGGAGAACTAACAGCACCTTCCAAAGGAACTCTCGATCCAGAAATTCTTATCTGGTGCGAAATCCACAAGTTCATTCTTGTCACCAACAACCGTCGCTCGATGCCTGTTCATTTAACAGATCACATAGAGCAAAATCGTCATATTCCAGGAATATTTATCCTGAATTCCAAGATGAGTATTGGTCAAAATATTGACGAACTGATTTTGATTTATCAAGGATCGTTTGATGATGACTACCAAGATAAAATTGAGCATTTACCACTGTAATAATTTCTAACACATCCCCAAGACTTACAAAATCTTCCAAAGTCTTAAGGAAAATAAACATACTTTTCCCCCAATTTATGCACACAATAGCTGAAAAGAGTAACTGAACTAAAAACTAACAGCGATGTCACAAGATACCATCGAATCAATTCTGCAAGAAAAACGCCTATTCCCGCCCACGGCAGAATTCTCTGAAAAAGCTCACGTCAAAAGCTTGGAAGAGTACCGCGCCCTCTACGAAAAAGCGAAAGCTGATCCCCAAGCATTCTGGGCCGAACTCGCTACCCAAGAATTGCACTGGTTTCAAAACTGGGATACCGTGCTCGACTGGCAGCCACCTTTTGCTAAATGGTTTGTCAATGGCAAAATTAACATTTCTTACAATTGTCTCGATCGCCATTTAACTACCTGGCGCAAAAACAAAGCCGCCCTGATTTGGGAAGGCGAACCCGGAGATTCCCGTACCCTGACTTACGCCCAACTCCACCGCGAAGTCTGTCAAATGGCGAATGTCATCAAAGATTTGGGAGTCCAAAAGGGCGATCGCGTCGGCATTTATATGCCCATGATTCCCGAAGCTGCGATCGCCATGTTAGCCTGTGCCAGAATCGGTGCAGTACACAGCGTGGTGTTTGGCGGATTTAGTGCAGAAGCTTTGCGCGATCGCCTCAACGACGGCGAAGCAAAACTCGTCATCACCGCAGACGGTGGCTTCCGCAAAGACGCAGCAGTCGGCCTCAAAGTACAAGTAGACAAGGCATTAGCAAATAATGCTGCACCCAGCGTTACCAACGTTCTCGTCGTCCAGCGTACCAAACAAGAAGTGCAAATGGAACCGGGGCGCGATCGCTGGTGGCACGAATTGCAAAAAAACGCCTCGGCAAATTGTCCCGCCGAACCAATGGATAGCGAAGATATGCTATTCATTCTGTACACTTCAGGAAGTACCGGCAAACCGAAAGGAGTCGTCCACACCACAGGCGGCTACAACCTTTACACCCACATGACAACCAAGTGGATCTTCGACCTCCAAGACACCGATGTCTACTGGTGCACCGCAGACGTAGGCTGGATTACAGGCCACAGTTACATCGTCTACGGCCCGCTTTCCAACGGCGCGACTACACTCATGTACGAAGGTGCTCCGCGCGCCTCCAACCCAGGCTGTTTTTGGGATGTGATCGAAAAATACGGTGTCACTGTTTTCTACACCGCACCCACTGCGATCAGAACATTCATGAAAATGGGTGAAGAATTACCCAACGCGCGCAATTTATCATCTTTACGATTGTTAGGAACCGTCGGCGAACCGATCAATCCCGAAGCTTGGATGTGGTATCAGCGCGTAATTGGTAACTCGAATTGTCCCATAGTTGATACTTGGTGGCAAACAGAAACTGGCGGAATTATGATTACCGCTTTGCCCGGTGCAATTCCGACAAAACCCGGTTCGGCAACCCTTCCATTCCCCGGAATTGTAGCAGATATTGTCGATCAAGATGGCGAACCAGTAACTAATGAAAGCGGCGGTTATTTAGTTGTCAAACATCCTTGGCCGGGAATGATGCGTACACTTTACAACGATCCAGATCGTTTCCGTCGCACTTATTGGGAATATTTGCATCCGAAAGATGGCAATTTTGTCTACTTTGCCGGAGACGGCGCGCACAAGGACAAAGATGGTTATTTCTGGGTAATGGGCCGCGTTGATGATGTGATTAATGTCGCCGGACACCGACTCGGTACGATGGAAGTTGAATCGGCTTTAGTATCGCATCCAGCGGTGGCGGAAGCTGCGGTTGTTGGTAAACCCGACGAGATTAAAGGTGAGGAAATTGTCGCTTTTGTGACGCTGGATAACTCACAGCAGCCTAGTGACGCATTGGCGAAGGAGTTGAAGCAGCACGTTGTAAATGAGATTGGCCCGATCGCCCGTCCCGGCGAAATTCGATTCACCGATGCCTTGCCGAAAACGCGCAGCGGTAAAATCATGCGGCGTTTGCTGCGTTCTTTAGCCGCCGGAGAAGAGGTTTCTGGGGATACTTCAACCTTGGAAGATCGGACGGTTTTGGATAAATTGCGCGGCGGTTCGTAGGCTTATTTTTGCAACCACAGATGTAGGCAGATGAACACGGATGAACGCAGATGTAATTTGATCCGCGTTCATCTGCGTTCATCTGCGGTTAATAGTTAAATTCGCTTATTTACCACGCCACAGATGAACGGCATCTGGGTTAATTTCCGATCTTACCTGTAACCACTCGTCTAACAAGTAGTCATCATCGACTGCTTCAGAATGCTGTTCGTCTTTGAGAATTGCCAACACATGAACTCCAGAGGGATAGTTGACATGACGAATTTCTGGGTTATATCCCAAGTCCTGAATTTTTGCTAAAACGCGATCGACAGCACCGGCAACAGTCAGATCGACGGCCAGAATAATTTGACCGAGTTTAGCACCTGGTTTTACACATTCGAGAACAGCCATTACTCTTTCTCCTTGTAGTTACAACGGTACATTTGAGGGCGATTTTCGACTTTTCGGGGTAGAGTCACAGATTCTAAATTCAACCTGGTAGCGATCGGCTCGTTTTTGACACTCCTGTTTCGCTTGTCTGGGGTTATCCGCAACGATCGGCTCGTCCCAGCGTTCTGGTTCTTTTTCGGGATCTTGAATCATAATTAAATTGCTCCTTTGTTGGACGTTCAACTTCGGGGAAGTCGTCTTGGCATGGTGCGGCAACATTCTGCCAAGGCGCATTTCTCTGCTATAATTGTACTGCATTTTTCAGTATAATTGCAGTATGAGTAAAAATGTTAAAGTTCTAACCATCCGATTGCCTGAAGTAGAAATGCTTAGGCTGGAAGCTTATTGCGCCAACAGCGGTAGAACAAAAACCGATGTGATTCGCGAACAGATTAGGAGTTTAAAAGTTGAAGATAAGTAGCTTTACCAAGATTGATAACCTTGATTGATTGACAGACGAAATTCGATTTACCGATGCCTTGCCAAAAACGCGCAGCGGTAAAATTATGCGGCGTTTGCTGCGTTCTTTAGCTGCCGGAGAAGAGGTTTCTGGGGATACTTCCACCTTGGAAGATCGGACTGTTGTGGATAAATTGCGCGGTGGTTCGTAGGCTTATTTTTGCAACCGCAGATGTAAGCAGATGAACACGGATGAACGCAGATGTAATTTGATCTGCGTTCATCTGCGTTCATCTGCGGTTTCATTTTGAGTTAGTATATTAATATCAGCTAATTCAAGAGTTATCATACCTTGAGAAATGTCATGGTCACAGAAACCGTACAGTTGCCAATTCCCTTTCAAGTCCTAGTAGATGCGATCGCCTCCCTAAAACCAGAAGACAAACGCCGACTTTGGCAACTATTAAACGAACAAATTACTCAATTAGAAACCAACCAGCCCTCCCAAGTTCTGATTCAAAATAATAACGGATCTGATTACAAACCCACAGCAGAAATCTTGACTCTGGCAGAAATACGCGAGCGCTATCCTTGCGAGTGGGTGCTAATTGCGGATACTGAATCGGACGATTTATGGAATGTGATTCGCGGTGAAGTTTTGGCTCACTCACCGGAGCGAGACGAAATAGACCGAGCTTTGACAAAATTTCCAGATATCCGGTCAATTTCCATAGAATATACTGGCCCTATTCCTGATGACTATTCCCTAATATCGTGACTTCACAAAGACTTTATCGGTGTTCGCGTTACGGAAATTTACTCGTTTTAAAAGCTGCTGCTTCTACCACGAGCAATACTGTGAGACAATTCAGATTGTTAGTTGATACAGGATCGAGTTATACCGTCTTGCGGGTAAATATATTAGAAGCTCTTGGTTGCGATATCCAAAATCCTTTACGGAGAATTAGGACATCAGCAGGTGGCCGTATTGTCGAAGCACCAGTAGTAGCTGTACCTTGGTTTAATTGCTTGGGGGAGCGAGTGGAAAATTTTCCTATAGTTGCCTACACGTTACCAGCAACCACTTTTGTTGATGGTTTGCTAGGAATGGACTTTCTTACTCCTATGAAGGCTATTATCTATGCTAAAAATGGAGAGATTCTTATTCGTTTATAATTCAATACGGTTCACTTAAGGTTTATTTGTCATTGCGATCATAGAGAGAGCAATCGCAGGGTCTATTTATCACATTATTTTCCCCGTGAATTGTCTTAAGTAAACCGTATTGGTTTATAATTTATCTAAAAATTGTATATAGTTAGAAAAATTGACTATTTTGGATAAATTGCGCCGCGGTTCGTGGTTTTTTTGCAGCCGCAGATTTTAGCAGATTTTAGCAGATTAGTTTTGATTTGCGTTCATCTGCGATTTGATTGTTAATTCGCTTATTTACCACGCCATAGATGAACGGCATCGGGGTTAATTTCCGACCTTACTTGCAGCCACTCGTCTAACAAGTAGTCATCATCGACTGCTTCTGAATGCTGTTCGTCTTTGAGAATTGCCAAGACATGAACTCCAGCGGGATAGTTGAGATGACGAATTTCTGGGTTATACCAATTTAAAAAAACATTGCTACAAAAAAGAAATTAGAGGTTTTTATCTGTAGGGACACGGCACTGCCGTATCCGGGGATTTATGATCGTAACAGATAATTGATATACACTTAATAAGCGTAGCAACAATTTGTCAAAATGGTATTAGATAGCGTCCGCTCAAACCTATAATCAAATTGGTTTTTATTGAGTGTAATTCACATAAAAATAGTCCCCAAAATTCAGTTATCTCCCAAAATGCTGTTAGGCAATTTGTTAAAAAGTGTGTCAATTTAGTTAAGTAAAATTACTGAGTTCGCTTATAGGGCATAAAAAAAGCTAGCACAATTATACAGTTGTAGTCCGGGAAATTGGTGTCTGAATTTATTCTAAAGTACGATGTCAAATGCGAAGTTGTGAGTTATTTTTAGGTAATATGTCACACTATCCCGAACGCAAATCACATAAAACCTATGCACAAACCAACAACTTCTTCAAGCAGTGATCCAGCCCAAACAGCTTGGGATACAAGTGCTGGTGGTTGGGGTGGCGCGATCGCCCGATCGGGATATCAAATTACCGAACAAATTTACACCGGTTCCAGAACCTTAGTGTATCGAGCAATTCGAGAATCTGACCGCAACTCGGTGATTTTGAAGCTGCTGCGAAATGAAATGCCCACCTTTAGCGAGTTGGCGCAATTTCGCAATCAGTACGCGATTATGCGTGGAATTACCGCTCCAAACGCCAAGAGTATCGAGCTACAGGGAATTATTCAAGCTTATAGCCTAGAACATTGTGGCAATGGCTGGCTGCTGGTGATGGAAGACTTTGGCGGGATTTCTGTATCACAATTTACCCAAGGACACCCGCTAGACATCGCTACATTCAGCGCGATCGCCATTCAACTCGCAGATATCCTGCACCACCTCTACCAGCACCGCGTTATTCATAAAGATATTAAACCTGCTAATATTTTAATTCATCCTGAAACCAAACAAATCAAATTAATTGACTTTTCCATCGCTTCCCTGTTGCCGAGAGAAACCCAGGAAATCCAAAATCTCAACGTTTTAGAAGGAACCCTTGCCTATTTATCGCCAGAACAAACCGGGCGCATGAATCGCGGCATAGATTATCGCAGCGACTTTTATGGTTTGGGAGTGACCTTTTATGAACTGCTGGCGGGACAAGTCCCTTTTCTATGCGATGACGCTATGGAATTAATCCACTGTCACTTAGCAGTTTCGCCGATTCCCGTCCATCAGGTGAACCCAGAAGTACCCGCAGTTTTATCAGAAATTGTAGCGAAATTGATGGCAAAGAATGCAGAAGATCGCTATCAAAGCGCCCTGGGATTGAAGCACGATTTAGAAATTTGCCTGCAACAGTGGCAGCAAACGGGAACGATTGCAGATTTGGCGATCGCCAAACACGACAGGTGCGATCGCTTCATTATCCCCGAAAAACTCTACGGGAGAGCAGCCGAAGTTGCCGCCTTGCTATCTGCGTTCGATCGCGTTGCTAGCGGTAGCAGCGAATTAATGCTCGTTGCAGGCTTTTCCGGCATTGGCAAAACCGCCGCAATCAATGAAGTTCACAAACCAATTATCGCAGCGCGCGGCTACTTTATCAAAGGCAAATACGACCAATTGCAGCGCAACATTCCCTTCAGTGCCTTTGTCCAATCTTTCCGCGATTTGATGGAGCAACTATTGGGAGAAAGTAAAGCTCAACTCGCACAGTGGCGAACCAAAGTCCTGCAAGCTGTAGGCGAAAACGGACAAGTTATTATTGATGTAATTCCCCAACTTGAACAGATTATTGGTAAACAGCCTCCTGTGCCCGAATTATCCGGAAGTGCGGCGCAGAATCGGTTTAACTTGCTGTTTCAAAATTTTGTTCAAGTTTTTACTACTAAACAGCATCCGTTGGTGATATTTTTGGATGACTTGCAGTGGGCAGATTCGGCATCTCTTAATTTGCTAAAAATGTTGTTGGGCGAAACCGAAACTCGATATTTGCTGTTGCTGGGCGCTTATCGAGATAATGAAGTATTTCCGGCACATCCGCTGATGCTGGCGCTGGAGGAAATCACCAAAGCACAAGCAATAGTTAACACGATTACCCTGGCACCCCTGAATCAGGCAGAACTCAATCAGTTGGTAGCAGACACGCTGAATTCTGGGACAAAATTAGCCCAACCTTTGACAGAATTAACATATCAAAAAACGAAGGGAAATCCTTTTTTTGCGACGCAGTTTCTCAAGGCACTGCACAGCGATTCCTTCGTTAGTTTCAACCTTGAAGAACACTACTGGGAATGCGATCTGGTGCAGGTGACAGCAGCAGCCATCACTTCGGACGTGGTGGAGTTTATGGCAGCGCAGTTGCAAAAGTTGCCTGTGGAAACTCAGGAAATGCTGAAGTTAGCTGCTTGTATTGGCAACTCTTTTGATTTGACAACCCTAGCGATTGTCTCGGAAAAATTGCAGACAGAGACTGCTGCTGATTTGTGGAAAGCATTGCAGTCAGGTTTGATTTTACCGATTAGTGAAACTTACAAATTCTTCCAGTATGGCGATGGCATTTCGCCCCAGGAAACTTGGGCAGATTATAGGTTTTTGCACGATCGCGTTCAACAAGCCACCTATTCTTTAATTCCAGAATCTGAAAAAAACTCAACCCATCTCAAAATTGGTCAACTTCTGCTAGAAAAAATCCCACAATCAACTTTAAAAGAGAATATTTTCGATATTGTCAATCACCTGAATATTGGCTCTGAACTCATCGGCGAGCCAAGTCAACTCGAGCAACTGGCAAATTTGAACTTGATGGCAGGTCAAAAGGCTAAAGCAGCTACAGCTTATGTAGATGCAGTTAGATACTTAAACTTTAGTTTGGGGTTGCTAAAATCAGAACATTGGCAGAGTCACTATGACTTAATGTTATTAGTTCACATTGAAGCAGCAGAAGCAGAATATCTTAATACTAATTTTCCGAAATTAGACAACTTGGCACAGATTGTCTTGCAACAAGCAAAGACAGCCCTCGATCAGATGAAAATCTACGAATTGCAAATTCATTCGTATCAGTTACAAAGCCTTATGCTGAAGGCGATCGATACTGGATTAGAAGCACTCGAAAAACTGGGAATTTGCCTTACTGAAAATATCAGCGATCGCCCAATGCCAGACTTGCCAAGAATTGAGGATTTAGACAGTATTCCTGAGATGACGAATCAGCATCAATTAACAGCTTTGCGAATTATGATGGCACTATATCCGCCGATTTATATTGCCAAGCCATACCTGATCAGACCGCTCACTTTAACAATGGTTCAGCTTTCCATTGAAGGCGGTCATTCTGCTTTAGCTGCTTACAGTTACGTCCTGTATGGTATTATTTTATGTACTAAAAAAGAAAAAATAGAGCATGGATATCATGCTGGTCAACTAGCCTTAAAGTTGCTAGATAAATTTCATGCTGTCGAATTGAAGGCAAAAATTTATGTTTTATTTAATGGTCACATTCGTTTTTGGAAAGAACCTGCTGATGTAACTATAAGTGCATATTTAGAAGCATATCAAAGTGGAATAGAAACTGGTGACATAGAATGGGCAAGCTATAGTTGTATGCACTATTGTCAAAATTTATTTCTGGTAGGGCAATACCTGGAATTAGTCGAAAAAAAGCAAGCACAGTACCTATATGTAATTGTCAAAAACCATCATGAATTTGCATCATACTATGCCAAGATTTGGGTACAAATTGCATTGAATTTGCAGGGGAAAGCGAATGATACTCTTAAACTCACTGGCAATGATTTTGATGAATCGCTACTGATTCCCCTTTGGCAAAGCAATAAAAATTATATGTCATTGTTCGCGCTGTATCTTGCCAAAGCTAATTTACTTTATCTGTTTGATGATGTGAAGCTAGCTCTTGATTATGCTTTAATGGCTAGAGAATATATAGAAGCATCGATCGGATTGCTCACCATCGGAGTCTACAACTTCTACTTGTCCCTGATTCTCCTTGCTGCCTATCCTCAAGCAGAAACTAGCCAGCAACAACAATATCTATCTGATGTCGAAGAGAATCAAGAAAACCTCGGCGAGTGGTTGACTCATGCTCCGCAAAATTTTCACCATAAGTATCTACTCGTTGAGGCAGAAAAATTCCGAGTTTTAGGCAATAACTATCAAGCAGGAGATTTGTACGATCGCGCTATTTCCCTCGCCAAAGCTAACGGCTATATCCAAGAAGAAGCCCTCGCCAACGAACTTGCTGCTAAATTCTACCTCGGCTGGGGCAAAGAAAAAGTTGCCTCCGGCTATATGCAAGAAGCCTACTACTGCTACAGCCGTTGGGGAGCCAAAGCCAAAGTTGAAGATTTGACAGCCCGCTACGGGCAACTGCTGAGCCCTATATTGCAAAGAGCCCAGATTAGCGATCGCCACGGCTCTCTTACTGGCTCTATCAATACCCACATTTCCCCAGAACAAACTGTCTCCAGCATTTGCAGCTCTTCGGTTTCTAAAGAGCTGGATCTGAATACTGTACTCAAAGCAGCTCAAGCCCTCTCCAGCGAAATCGATCTCGACAAACTACTGGCTACGCTCATGCAAGTAATTGTCGAAAATTCTGGAGCAGATAAAGCAGCTTTGTTTGTCGCCAGCGACGGCGAGTTAGAAACGGCTGTGGAATATTTAGATCGTACCATCCGGCGCCTGTCTCCCCAGCCTGTAGACGAGTGCAGCAATTTCCCACCGGCAGCCATTCACTATGTCGAACGCACCTTAGAAACCGTCATTACTGATGCTAACTCTCATCCCAGCATTGCGAGAGATCGCTATTTCACCCAACACCAACCACTGAGTTTGTTGTGTACTCCCATTCTCAATCAAAGCAAGCTTATTGGGGTTTTGTATCTCGAAAATTCGCTGACAAAAGGAGCATTTACGCAACAGCGTATTGAACTGCTAAAACTGCTTTGTTCTCAGACTGCAATTTCCCTGAAAAATGCCCAGCTTTATCAACAATCCCAAACTTATGCCCAAAAGCTAGAACAATCTTTAGAGGAACTACAGCTTAGCGAAGCCCGCTATCGTTATCTGACAACTGCCACATCCCAGATCGTCTGGCTGGCTAGCCCTGAAGGAGAAAACCTCAATACAGTCCATTGGAGAGCATACACTGGCCAGACAGAAGAAGAAGTGAAGGGAACAGGATGGCTTAATGCTCTGCATCCCGATGACATTGAAGGCACAACCAAAGTGAGGGTTGAAGCCGTTACAAAAAAGAGCCTGTACAACACAGAGTACCGCATTCGAGGAGCTGATGGAATTTACCGTTACTTTGCTGTCCGAGGAGTTCCCCTTTTGGCAGAAGATGGCAGCATTCGAGAATGGATTGGAACTTGCACCGACATCGACGCCCGCAAGCAAGCCGAAGAGCGACTGCTCCACAAATCCCAACAATTGGAACAAACCTTAAAAGACCTTCAAACGATGCAACTGCAATTAGTTCAGAACGAAAAAATGTCAGCTTTAGGAAACTTGGTAGCAGGTATAGCGCACGAAATCAACAATCCCGTCGGCTTCCTCAAAGGTAACATCCAACCAGCTCTAGATTATATCACAGATTTGTTTTGCTTGCTCGATTTGTATCAGGAAAAATACCCCGTGCCCGATGCGGAAATTGAAGATGAAATCGCAGCAATTGATTTAGATTTTCTGCGCGAAGATTTACCCAAATTGGTGGGTTCTATGCGTGAAGGAGTCGATCGCATTGCGAACATCAGCACTTCGCTGCGCACCTTCTCCCGTGCTGATAGCGATATTCCCGTTACCTTCAACCTGCATGAAGGACTCGACAGCACGATTTTGATTCTGAAACACCGCCTCAAAGCCAATGAAAATCGCCCGGAAATTAAAGTAATCAAAAACTACAATCAGATTCCCCACGTAAAATGCTTTGCCGGACAGTTAAATCAGGTGTTTGTGAACCTGCTCGCAAATGCGATCGACGCCCTGGAAGAGTCGAATATAGGACGCAGCTTTGCCGAAATTGAAGCCAATCCGAATTTGATTGCAATTACCACGGAATTTCTGGAAGCTGAACATCAGGTTTTGGTTCGCATTAAAGACAACGGCACGGGAATTCCCGAGTCAGTAAAGCACCATATTTTTGACCATTTGTTTACCACTAAGGCCGTGGGCAAAGGCACGGGATTGGGATTAGCGATCGCCCATCAAATTGTTACAGAAAAACACCAAGGTTGGCTGGAACTAAACTCTACTTTAGGTCAAGGGTCTGAATTTATCATGGCACTGCCTGTGACTTAAATAAACGAGATATAGCACTTCTGGTGTAACACGAGGTACGTCTCGTTGGTAATTGGTAATTGGTATTACTGGCTCCCGTACCTCATTTAATTATACCTGTTGCAAAATAGCTAGGGACGGGCCGCAGATCCAGTTCCCAAACTCGCTATAATTAAGCAAAATTTGGTATAACATAACTTATATTATGTTTGCTAGAATAACCGTTATCCCGTTCGTAGTGAGGACTGAAGTCCGAAAAATCAAACCTCATGAATTATTTAGCTCATTTATTTTTATCAGAAGGCACGCCAGCATCGCTGATCGGCAACCTCTTAGGCGATTTTGTCAAGGGTTCGGCAGTAAATCTTTACCCCCAGGAAATTAGACAGGGCATCGACTTGCACCGAAAAGTCGATCGCTACACGGACTCTCACCCCATAGTGCGATCGAGCAAAAGCCTTGTTTGCGCCGATAGACGCAGGTTTTCCGGAGTTTTGGTTGACGTATTTTACGATCACTTTTTAGCTAAAAATTGGCTGGAATATTCAGAAATTCCCCTCAGCGATTTTGCGCGTTTCACCTACAAAGTCCTGCAAGACAATCGCGATATATTGCCAGAATCACTCAAGCGGGTGATGCCACAAATAATCGCCCGCGATTTGCTCGGATCGTATCAGGCAATTGGCGGCATAGACAATGCTCTGAATCGAATGTCAGCGAGAATCAAACGCACAAATAATTTAGCAGGCGGAGTTGAAGATTTAACAGTTAATTATCAGCAACTTGAATTAGATTTTAGGGCTTTTTTTCCTGACTTGATAAATTACGCAGCAACTTGCAAAAATCAAGATTAAAAATACCAATATTAATCGGTAGGCTGCTGGTGAAAGCACACAGCGCTATATATCGGGTGCCACAAAGAACTCCCGTCAGTGCTAACCAATTGCACTTAGCAGCAAACTCATGTACAATCTAGCCAATATGTGAATCAAATATAAAGTCTAACAGGGTGCGAAATATGGCAACCAGAATTCCGAACCTGCAAATAACTCAAGTAGTTGATGGCGATACTGTCAAAGTTGCTCTCAACGGCAAAACCGAGTCTCTGCGGCTGATTTGTGTCGATACAGAAGAAAGTTACTCCAACACTTCAAAACCTGTAACTGCCGCAGGGAAAGCAGCTTCGGAAATGGCTAAACAATATTTCGCGACAGCAGACGGCGGACTAGCTAAAGTTGACGTTGAGTTTGATACAGACGATCCGGTTGAAGTAGCTGTAGAAAAACATCGTGACAACTACGGACGCCTCCTTTGTTACGTACATAAAGATGGAGAAAATTACAATCTAAAACTGATTCAAGAAGGCTGGAGTCCTTATTTTATGAAATACGGGCGTTCCCGATTGTATCACCGACAAATGACTGAGGCAGAATCGGCGGCCAAAGCTTACAATCTGATGATTTGGAATCCGATTACCAACGCTAAAATTCCCTGTCGAAACTATGCTAATTTGCTGCCTTGGTGGTCGATGCGCGGCTCGATTGTTGAAGATTTTCGCTTGTCGGAAGCAACCACCGGAGCGCTGTCTGTGAGATTGCAATACCCGAAGATTTTAGCGGCTTCGGAGAATGCTAAATCTATTACTATTTTCTGCGATTTGCAGGCTGGCATTAATAAATGGATCGGCAGCAACGCTCTGATTTACGCTGGTTCAGTTTATCACAAATTAGATTTGTGGATACCGGATGCTGAAACTGATGCCATGGCTCCTTTGAAGCGGTTGATTGAAAAGCGTTATGCGGGTCAAGGACGGGGTTATGTGTATATCAGCGGCAAGGTTGAACAGTACAAAAGTAAGCCTCAAATAATTTTGAGGAATCTCAAACAGTTTTCTGATTTTCCTCCATAAACTAGACAATAAATCAGTTATAGCCTTTCTCTGAAAGATCGGGCACGCTTACACTAATTGCTAATTGCTAATTGGTAATTGCTAATTGCTAATTGCTTGTGCCTATTCTTCAGATTTCTATCCGGTAAAAATGCTCTGTAGTGATCTCAACCCGCTCGTCCATCGCAGAATCTGGTATACCTCATCTTTGTGAGAACCGTTATATATTAAGAGGTTTTGCTGGTTTTAAGAGAGTTAGGAAGTGAAATTAAAAATTCCGTTCCTTCTCCTGATTTCGACGTGCAAGTCAGATTTCCTTGATGTTTTTCTGCTACAATATGATAGGCGATCGACAACCCTAACCCGGTTCCTTTCCCTACAGGTTTAGTGGTAAAAAAAGGATCGAATATCTTCGACTGTAAATTTATAGAAATTCCGCATCCATTATCTTTGATGCGGACTGTACAACCTTTGTCTGATGTGATTTCGGTGGAAATCTCAATGACTGGTTTAATATTTTTACGGTAAAGTTGTAATTCTTCCAGAGCATCGATCGCATTGCTAAAAATATTCATGAAAACTTGATTTAACAAACCAGGGTAGCACTCTATTTTCTGCAAATTGCCGTAATTTTTGATAACTTCAATGGCTGGCTTTTTGTCGGTAGATTTCAGTCGGTGTTGCAAAATTAGCAATGTGCTTTCCAAGCCTTCGTGGAGGTCGGCTTTTTTCCTTTGCGATTCGTCCAGACGAGAAAAGTTACGCAGGTTTAAAACAATTTCGTTGATGCGTTTGGTTCCTTGTTCCATGGAATTTAGTATTTTTGGCAAATCTTCTTTTAAAAAATCTAGCTCAAAATTTTCTGAGTATTTCTGAATTTCTACCGCCGGCTGGGGATAGTGCTTTTGATAAAGACTTAAAATTACTAGCAAGTCTTGAATGTAATCTCTAGTACAGGTGATATTGCCGTGAATAAAGTTGACAGGATTGTTGATTTCGTGGGCAATACCTGCTACCATTTGCCCGAGGCTGGACATTTTTTCTGTTTGGACTAATTGCGATTGAGTTATTTGCAGGTTGTACAGAGCTTGGGAAAGTTCTTTTGTGCGTTCGGCGACTCTAAGTTCTAGTTTTTCGTTGGTATTTTCTAAAGTGCTGAAAGATTCGCGCAACTGCTGGGCCATGCAGTTAAAAGACTTAGCTAATATCGCTAGTTCTTTAATCCTTGATTCCTCAATTTTTTGAGATAATTCCCCAGAGGCGATCGCTTCCGAGGCCGTGACGATGCGAAAGATGGATCTGATAATGTAGCGAGATGTCCAAATTCCCAGAAAAACTGCTAGCAATAATGCTCCCAGGCACAGTAAAATTGTGGTGCGGGTGTTGGCATTAATCTGTGATGTGAAGTCGGATTCGGGGACGACGACGACTACCAGCCAGTCTAAACCAAATTTATCTTTCCAAGCTGTTGGTCGGACGAAGTAACGTTGGTCTTTTACGGTAAATTGTAGGTGGCGATTTGCTTTGACTTCTAGAAAATTGCCGAATTTTTCCTGCAAATATTCAGCAGTCGATCGTATGAAGATATCGCTACTCTTGAGACAATTTACTCGCTCAGCTTTTTTGTTTATAATTTTAAAAGGCTGTTCGCTAGAGGAACTAGCCACTAGCAAACCTGAACGCTCGACAATAAAAATTTTGATAGATGAACTGAGTGCTAATTGGCGCAGAAAATCGCTAATTTGAGAAAGGCGCACGTCAACAACTAAAACTCCTTTTAAAGTGTTATTGTTGTTGTAGACGCCAGAGCCAGAAGCAATGGATAAAATCTCTGGAAAACCTTCCCAATTTGTGATTTTACTCCAAATCGGTTTTCGGGCTAGCTTTGTATCCTTATAAACTGTATCATTCCGAGGCTCGTAATCGTACTCATAGCTCAACTTAAGGCGATTTCCTTGCTTGTCAGTATTGTAGCTGTGAGTTTTACCTTTGGTTTTAGCTGAAAGTTCATCAATCACAATCTTTGCGGGATCGAGTAAATACCCAGCGCCGGCATAGTAACCGGATGCTGAACTGTAAAAGATGTAGCCCACATTAAATACCTGCATTTGTTTCCAGAAATAATGTCCCAGCTTGGGCAGGTTTTGCGGGTCGATGTGTCCTACTTCGATCGCCGAAGCATTGATTTGATTGATTTGTTGGGGAGTTGCGAGGTAGCTGTCGAGGTGCTGGGTGATGCGAGCGCTAACTTCGGTACTGAGCCGATCGGCTAAATCGTTAACTGCTTTTTGTCCGTTGCGGAACGACAAATATCCAGTCAGCCCTACGGCTGCGAAGATTTGCACGACAAACGGAACGATCAGGAGTGTTCGCAGGGGAACTTGGACGATCGCCCTTTTTGTCAGAGGAACTCGGCTGAGTATTTTGGCTGGGTTAAGCATTGGCTGTAACTTGCAAGTTTCGCGATCGCCTAAATAAAGAGCTATACGACTTTAAAGGTGCGATCGCTCTCTATTGGGCCATGATATTCTTTTTTGCCCGGATGTCCTGATACTTATTGTCGCAGTGAAGGGGTATCAAAAAATCGACATCCTAAAGGATTGCTGCGTAAAGCTTGCTTGGATGCAGCCGCCGCCGTGGAAGTAGATGTAGCAGGTACGGTATTCGTCTCTGAAATCGTAAAAGATTTAGAAGTGTTAAGAGCTTTTGGGCGAGATCCAGCAGCAGTGTTACCGGCCTTCTGGGACTCGGCCGTTGTTAAATTTGTTTCTAACCTGACATTTGTATTTGATTCAACAACCGTTTGTGCTTGACAAGGACAGGCTGTCACTGCCGAAATTGCTGCCATACCCAGAACCCAAAAATAGCCAGTTGATTTAATCATCTTCTTTAACCTTAACTTTAGGAACCATCGCAGATATGTTAAAATGGTAATTGAATAAAAAAGTGATTCCTAGAGGGTATATGCGGATCTTTTTTGAGCCGGAACTCCGTATTGTCATGTAGAAAATACAGAGGAAATCCTAAATTACTCTGCCAGAATATAAAAGTTTAGTAAAGATTATGGGTTTGTACGTAGAAAACAGATTGATATTTATTTGGGGCGATTTAAATCGGTGTCACGAAGCGAAAACAGGTGCCTGGTAAAAATACTCATTTGTAACAATTGTTACGGAATGCGGTGCGATCGGGGAGGACAGAAGTCCTGACGGTCGAACCACATCAGATCGCCTCAGTCCTCACGATTTAACCAAATCAAAATGAGAAGGAAGTTCTCAATACACCCACCGTAATTGGATCGCTATTGCGAGTGTGATCGGGTTGAAAAATCATCATAAATCCGGGAGTAACGCTGATATTATCGTTCACCTGCCAGCGGTAGAACGCTTCTACATGAGTAGTAGTTCCCGGTTGGCCGCCTTTACGCCCTAAACCCGTATCTAAAAAATCAGGAATGTTGTTACCTGTAGGTAAATTGCTGCTGACAATTTTAGGAGGTTGCCCGATATAAATCCCTCCTAAATTTCCGGTACCAAACAAATCCGGAAAATTCACAAATACCATATAATTTGTAGTTGCCACACTGCCCGATTTTCCCGGAATCCGAGAATTAGTATAACCGGCCCAACCTCCAAGGGAAACTCGCGAGGAAACTCGCCAATTTACAGTCGCGCCCACAGCATTCGTTTGGAGGGATGCTGACTTGCCAGTCACAGGATTTACAGCAGTTAATTGGCTGTCTCCCGCGAAACTAATCAAATTGCCATCAGGCGAATAGTCGTTGACATAATAAACAGTAAGATCCAGTGGTTCGGCGGGAGTAAGAGTGAATTGGAATCCCAGTGTATTGTGTCCCGTTGGCCCGTTAGAACTGACAAAAAATCCGGGAACGGTAGTAGAATAAACAGCTTGGAAACTGGCTCGTTTGGCAAATTGCCAGTCAATTCCTGCGCCGCCTTGACCAAAACCGATGTTCAAAATTGGGTTTCTTTGAGCGAAGGTTGAAATCGGGCCGGAAGCTGCGCTTTCTGCGCGATTCGGCCCTCGGAAACCGCTAATCATGTTGACTCCCGCTGTTCCTGCAAACACTGCTAATTTCTCCCCGACTAAAAAGCGATAGTTAAGGTCGCTAAGGGTGACACCAGATGTTTCGCCGAAATTGTAAGCAAGGTTTATATCTTCGGTTAGTTGGGGTGAAGTGCTGCCATTCTGACTTAAAAGACCGATGAATAAGTTACTGCGGGGAGTGAATTGAGCAGTCAAGTATAATTGATTTAAAGCGATTGTATTGACATTTGTACCGGGGTCTTTGGTATCTTTTTTTCCATCTCTGGGAGCGCGATCTGCACGGTTGGGACTGCGGCCTTGTATCCCAAAGATTGTCAATCCTGATAGCTTGACTGTGGGCGAAAATTGATTGGCTTGTAGTTCTGTTATTCGGGATTCTAACAAGTCGGTGCGGCCTCGCAGTTGGGCGATATCAGCGGCAAACTCTTCTTGCAATCTTTGGATTTTTAGTAAATCTTCTTGCTTGACTCGGTTCTGATTTACCGTGCCGATAGCTTCGCGAATTTTATCCAAACAAGCATTGACTCCTGCTGCAAATTCATATCGTGTTAAAGCACGATTTCCACGAAAAGTTCCGTCGGGATATCCAGCTATGCAGCCGTATCTTTCTACTAAGGATTGCAGTGCTTGAAATGCCCAGTCTGTCGGTTTAACGTCGCTGAGTTGAGCAACTGATGTAACTTGTTCTGTGCTTTCCTCTGAGATTGGTTCATTCTGGTTTTCAATAGTCGTTGGAGATTGGGGTAAACTGTCATTGGCTGGGAGATTCTGATTAGCTGATGAAGGATTTTCGACTAACATCTTCTCGGGTGAGTCAACTGCAATTTCGCTAGGGACTGGTTCAGCAAGAGTTGCAAGAGTAGTGGGAGATTCGGGTAAACTGGGTTGGGATGGTTGGATGGTGCGATCGACAAATTGCTGATTTTCTGGTAAGATTGTATCCGGTGCATCAACCGCTATTTCCGTAGTGGCGGATTCACCCTGGTTTTCAATCACAGCCGGAGATTCAGCTAAACTTGGTTCTGCTAATGCTGGCAGACTAAATAGTCCCTGCAATCCCCATCCGAGGATTAAAGCTGTGAGAATTTGTCGATTTGGGCGATCGGCTTTGTGATTGAGATTGTGCATTTTAAATTGTTATACTTGCTACTTGTTGATTGAAGCTATGTGAAAACGAGACCACCTGATTAAAAATTCGGCTGTGAAATTAAAAATATTAGTAGTGAACCGCGCCGGAGCCACCTGAAAATCACCGCGGAAAAGTAGTTAATGCAGCCAACATTAAACGCTAACAGTTGCCACAAATAACGCCCCATGTCGTCATATTTGGGCGGTTTAGCAGTCCTAATTCGATCGCATTGCCATTAATCTGATTGATTTGATGGGAGTTGCGGGATAGGCATCGAGGTACTGTCAATGGAATAACTGATACAAGTTTAAAAAAGAATGTAACTATAGTCAAGATCAAAACAGATCGAATAAGTTATTTCCAATAAATTTAAAATCTCAAACTGCCTGACTTTTTGTGGCAACCGAATCGGCAGTTTGTTGATAGTTGTCTTACCATTGCCCAGGGATATATACCCCGCCACCTAAATCAGCAGAGGTTTGCAACACAAACAGAACAATCAAGACTGTTCTCCACCATAGGCGACTGAATTTTATCGCCTCGCATTTTCTATAATTTAAGTAATATTACGGTTGACAATGTAAATTAATTATGTTTTTTAACGAAGTTAAATATATTCATACTATAATACTATCATCAAAAATCTGTAGCTGCCAATAGCTGCGGCATCCATCCAAACTCCAAAAATTTAAAAGCTATGTGCCAATTACTGGGAATGAACTGCAATGTTCCAACAGATATTTGCTTTTCTTTTGAAGGTTTTTCTGCAAGGGGTGGTCGAACAGACGTTCATCAAGACGGTTGGGGAATTGCTTTTTTTGAAGGTTTGGGATGCCGCCTGTTTATAGACTCTAAACCTGCGATTGCTTCTCCCGTTGCGGAAGTTGTGCGTCGCTATCCCATTCACTCAACTAACGTGATTGCTCACATCCGCAAAGCTACCCAAGGCGAAATTGCTCTAGAAAACTGCCACCCTTTTATTCGGGAACTTTGGGGGCGCTATTGGGTGTTTGCTCACAATGGAAATCTGGAAAACTTTAATCCGGAAAGTGCCGGAGTTTACAAACCAGTCGGCAAGACTGACAGCGAAAAAGCCTTTTGTTTGATATTAGAACAACTCCGAAAAAGTTTCCCTCAAAATAAGCCAAATTTGACGGAAATTTACGAAGTGCTGAACGAAATTACTAAAAATTTAGCAGAATACGGAATTTTTAACTATTTACTTTCCGATGGAGAACACTTGTTTGCCCACTGTTCCACTAATCTGCATTATATTGTGCGACAAGCACCTTTTGCCAGCGCGCACTCGATCGACGAAGATGTAACTGTGGATTTCCGGGAATTGACAAAAGAGGACGATCGCGTGGCGGTTATTGCTACTTTGCCGCTGACTGATAACGAAGTCTGGACACAAATTCAACCGGGACAATTGCTGGTATTTCAGGATGGTTTGCCTGTTATTTGAAGTTACAATACAGTCTGCAATGAGGTAGCTTATGTATATTTTATTTAATGGTAATTTGGAAAAACCAGAAATAGAAATATCTGATTCATCACAAGGTTTGATTCAAATGGGGCAGCTTCTCCCAAGCATCAGTAAAGATTTTAAACTTTACGCGAGCAAAGAAAAGTCAGAATTTTATGCAGAAAATCTTGAAGCTGTTTCAATGAGGTTATTTCCGAGTAGGAATGGAGAAGAATTAGATTTGCTCACGACTTTTATGGCTAATAATGAGCTAGTGTTTGAAGGTTCTAAATTAGCTTTTAACAATCTTGGTATATCATTACTAAACTTCTTTAGTCAAACAAGTAAAAAAGGAGATCATTTTCACTTAGACTACATCGAAGGATATTCTCTTCTGTTAGCACCTACGAACTGTCACCTAATATTTATGTGTACAGGTTAAATAAAATGATAAGTGAGCAATCATGGGACGAAATAAAAGAGTCTCTAAAAGTTGGAACTAAATTGAAAGGAGTCGTCACTAAGCATTTTCCTTTTGGGATATTTGTTTTCCTTCCACATATCGAGTTTACGGGTATTGTTCAAATCCCTGATTTCAAAGATGAAGGTCATATGACCCCATCTGATTATCCAGCAGTTGGTTCATCAGTTAATGTAGTAGTGCTGGCATTTAAGGAAGCGGGACAACAAATCTGGTTAAGCATGAAGCCAAGCCAGTTAAATCAGTCAAAATAATTTGGAATCGCATCAAATCCCTGCTTCAGTAAAAGCTCGATTCAAATCATCAACTAACCCCAATTTTTCAGCCCACTCTGTTAAGTAACCCCAATCCAAATGCTCAGCTTGGACTTTCAGAATTCCCAAAACATCATTCCATTGTTTTTGAGACTGAGACTGTTGCCGCCAGAGCAGTTTTGCTAACACAATATCTTCAGGAGAAGCTATCCAAAACTGTTCTACACCAGCTTCGTCTAGGGCTTCTAATCGTCGCCTTGCCATTTTTGAGCGATCGAATTCAGTCTGAGAATTCAGCACAATATCGGCGTTCAATACTGAGGTCATGTGAGTGACGCTCAACACCATTCCTCTGCCCTGTTGAATATCTTCTACCGAACCCGGAGGGCAGTAAAAACCAGCGGTTTCTAGTGCTGCAACTAATTGCTCAATATTATCCCGGATTAATTCAATTACCAAATCTAAATCGCGTGTTGTTCTGGGGTCGCCATAGATGGAAGCGGCAACTCCTCCTGTAATATAGTAAGGGATAGATAATGTTTCAAAAATTGGGTGCAACAGTCTGGCAACTTCGCTGGGGTCTTGCGTCCACATAGATGAGTCACTGGTGGGGGTTAAAATTGGTAGCCATTTGCTACGTAAGATCGATCGGGAAAATCGCTCTTGGTAGGTTGAGGGGCAAGCTTTTTTCATCCCGCGCAAGCTAACAGTTTTTGCCCAACGATTTAATTTTGCCGCCGTTTGCCACCGTTGGGAATTGGTGAGTTGCCGCAGTCGGTAGAAGTCAATTGCATCGGCTTCAGGAGTTTTATCATCTGACTGGGCGCGGTATCCTGGTTTGATGGATATTTTCGGTATGGATTGAATCATTTTGGTTTGGGAACTTCTGCTGGTAATAAACTCATAAATTCGCGATCGCCTAATTAAACAGAAACAACCCCGGATCGACATGAAAAAGTTTTCCCAAAGCCTCAGCTTGTTGTTTAGTGATTTCTAGCCGATCGCAAATTACGTCAACTACAGCCTCACTCGACCCCAGAATTTCGACTAAATCCGCTGCTTCCAGACTCCGAGCATCCATCAAATGCAGCAGCCTTGACTGTGGTGTTGAGCTATTAATTTGATAGTGCTTATATTCAAAATCCTCAATCAGTTTTACCAGCAGTTCTAGCAACACATCTTCTTCTGGATTCAGATTTGTACGAGAAATTAACTCTTCAACAATCTCCAAAAATATCTCGTTTTCCTCTTCTGTTTTGATAATTCGAGGCTGATATTTGGAGAGCAAGTTGCTGTAAGTATCTGTGTCAAAAGTAACAGTCATTTTTCCAGGTCTCCTTGTCATACTCGGCGTGAGTTAAAATGTAAACCCCTTGTTAGATCGCCCGGAAACAGCCTGTTATTATGTTGTCGCCCTAGTCTCCGCTAATCTCTACCAATTTCTCTCCTGTCCGTAGGAGTTCCAGTGCGTTTGGCAAAGTCGAAATCAAGATTTCACGTAGCCGAACATTTGACGTATTTCCGCACGTTAACCAAATAATCTGTGGTGGTGCTTCGAGACGATCGACTAAATCCACAAAATCGCTGTCCTTAGTCATAAATATTACTGCTTGAGATTTGGCAGCCTCAAAGATTTCGGAGTCTTCAGCATCTCTTAAATTCAGATCGCGTAAAGCTATTGCTGTAATTCCAAATGTGCTGGTAATCCAAGTTGCGATCGCAGGCGATAAGTGTGCATCAATCCAGATAGTAGTCATGTAACCAACACAGGATGATTCAGTTTACGTGCAGCATATACAAGTGCAGCCCTCAAATCGTCCATTTCTAAGTCTGGTAGTTCTTCGACAATTTGTTCAGCACTCAGCCCTGCTGCAAATAGATCCAAGACATCAGAAACTCGAATTCTCATGCCGCGAATACATGGGCGGCCACCACACTGTTTGGGATTTAATGTGATTCGTTCAAGTAATTGTGACATGGGTAATTTATAGTTAATAGTTGACAATCAGTAAGTTTCGGTGTGCATCGCCATCGAGAAAACATTTGAATTAAGTTTATAGTTCATAGTATCTTCTATTAATTGTACCATAAATGTGCTACGAAGCGACTGCAAAATCTGTGTATTGCCGCATGGACGGCTCGTGAAATGCCAACACGATATCTTCCTTGGGAACTCCTGCTTCTACTAAATCCGTTGCAATCCCATATTCTGTCCAGTCTTCTTCGATCCAAAATTTTCTCTACTTCTTCTCTAAACTACCGCGCGGGGTTCAGAAACCGGGTTTCTTCCTAAATCTGGGTGGGGATGCGGGAATTATCCCAGAAACCCGGTTTCTTCGATCCCACATTTCGCATTTCAAAAATACTACATAATGTATTGTATAGCCTCCTGGCATGAGTGAGTAAAAATACTTAGATATTTAAAGCCGAAAAAGTGAGATCATCAACAAAACCTCAAAAATCTTATATAGGTCAAAAAATGTCTCTAACTTCAGAAATAGAAATCAAAAATATCGATCACTTAGGAATAGTAGCTGGACTAATTGACGAGATAGGAATAGTTGAAATAATCAACTCTAACTTAGGAATAGATGTTCGGGAAAGAATCTCATCTGGAACATTAGTGAAAGCTATTTTAATCAATGGATTAGGATTTGTATCAAGACCTTTATATTTATTTAGCCAGTTTTTTGAAGACAAAGGAATCGAAACCTTGTTAGGTGCGGGCATAAAAGCGGATTATATAAATGACGATAAAATTGGCAGAGTCATGGATAAATTATATAAACATGGATTGAACAAGATATTTATGGAAATTGTATGATCTGTGATTAAGAAGTTTCAAATAAATCTAAAGTATGCTCACTTAGATGCTACATCATTCCATCTACATGGGGAATACAAAAAGCCCCAAAATCCAAATAAAGAAACAGAAATAATCAAGTCAATCCCCATAAATATAACCTTCATGATATTCTCGCGATCATAGACCTGACTTGAAACAAGTTCTATGTGATTTAATTGTAAATAGTGAAGGCTTGCCATTATTTACAAGAGCTGGAGATGGAAATGAAGCGGACAAAGCCGTATTCGGAAAAATATTAGTAGAGTTCAAAAATCAGATAAATATTGACAGTATCATGGTCTGTGACAGTGCATTATATAGTCAATAAAATATCCAGTTAATCAAAGATACGAAATGGATAAGTAGAGTACCCAAGACCATAAAAAAAGCCCAATAATTAGTACAGTCATCAGAGATGCCAGAGATAGACACATTAGAAAGAGCCAGAACAAAAGCCCTCAAATTAGACGGATATAAATGGAAAGAGGAAATAGTAAATTATGCGGGAATCAAACAAACTTGGCTAATAGTAGAAAGCCGAGAAAGAAAAGAAAGTGATTTAAGGCAACTCGAAAAAAAGATAGAAAAGGCTAAGGAGCGAGCTGAAAAAATGCTCAAGGAATTAAGAAAATAAAAATTTAATAGTGCCGAGTCAGCTCAAGATCAACTAAAAAGTATCAACAAAAATCTGAAGCTATTTGAAATCAAAGAAATTCAGGTAAGTTCTGGAAACCAATCAAAAGATAGTCAGACTATTTGTCAAATAGAAGGAGTGATTCACCAAAAAGATTCAGAGATAGAAATCCTCATAAAATCAGCAGGAAGATTTATTTTAGCCACCAACCTAGTTGATGATGAGAAGTTAGAACCATCAGAAATTCTGAGCAATTAGAAAAATCAACAGTAAGAGCGAGAGAGGATTTCGATTTCTGAAAGCTCCCTTGTTTTTCGCGGATAGTTTTTTTGTATAAACCCCAAAAAGAGTTGAGACCATGTTATGTTTAATGTCTCTGTCCTTGTTGGTTTATAGTCTCGGTCAACGGCAACTTAGAAATCAATTAAAAGCAGCTAAAACTGGCATCAAAAATCAACTAGGAAAATCAACAGAGCTGCCCACGTTAAGATGGATATTTCAAGGTTTTCAAGGAATTCATATTTTGACTTTAAATGGGGTAAATCAAATTGTTAATTTAACAGATGAACGCCATTTTATTTTGAATAATTTGCCGTCATCTTGTCAAAAATATTATCTACTTTCTTAACCGTAACAACCAAACATCCTCTAACCCAAAATTATCATCATCAGGGGAATTAATTATTCCTCAATTTTTTAGTGCTTTACATAAACTATTTTATGAGTCAAAGATTTAAGATTTGATTATTTCTCTTCTTTCAGCAGATGGGGTCAAGTATTTTTTCTTAATTATCGTGATTTTTGGCTTTTTGGGGATTGTATTTTATCGTATTTCAATTTGAAGTGCGGAATGTGGGTTAATGGCAGTTTCTATATCTTCTACAACTTCAGTAGTTAGAAGCATCCATTCTCAAGCTGTTTCGCCTTCTGGGCAATCACTTTCAGTTGCATAAACAGCATAAACTTGTAATGAATCACGATTCTCAAAGCGATAGGGAACTCGTAGTTGAACTTGACAGAAGCGCACTGCCAATGAAGCTATCCTTCCCTGACGTTTACCAGTTTCTGGTACTTTGATTTCCTGCTCAAATCTGATTGGTTGCGATTCCAACTTTTTCCACAGACGTTCGCTATTCTGGTCTAGACTACGATCATGAGCTGCACGTACTAATACTCCTGTATGTTTGAGTTGACGTGAAGAGTCGAACACTTCAGTAATATCTCCGAATCGGTCAAAAACATGAATTAAGGAGCGTGCTGTTACTGACTTCATGCTCGACTTCGGTCATTGCTTCTACCCATCGATAAGACTCTTTTTCTTCAAATGGGCGTTGACGAGCAGCTTTTCGCGCCATTCCCTGTCGTTGTTTTTTGGCGGCTGCGGTTTCATGCTGCGGTGGCTTTTCTTTGTGCTCTCGATTCCAGAGCTTTTGCCATAGCAATCCCATTACTTGTCCTTGTTCGGGGGCGAGCGCTCTCGTCACTATGTAAAATTAATCCATTCCCGCCGTTGCCTGTGGGTCCATATCCTTCCCGTTTGGCTTGAATGCTGCCATAAGAAGAGAAAGGTAGTATCTCCTACGGATAATACAACTTCTTGTTCTTCCACAGCTTCACAGGTCATTTGACAGTGAGGTTTAATTACTTTGTCAAATTCTGTTTTGCTATTGGCAAAAACTCATAAGCTCTTTTCAACTCGTTTGCAATGAGTAAATATTTCTGACAATGCTTTCCCAAAGCCTTAAGTCAAGGCTTTGCCTATGCAATAGGCTCTATTGTTTAATCTCTCATCTCCTAATTCACAACTTGCCAAATTTTTCTCCCACCAGTTCAACATTTTTTGCCTGCCTTTACTTGATTTTCACGACATTAGATCACCATCCACCCCTTTTGCCTAGAATGACCTCCTACTCTACCTTTCAGAGATGCCGTGAAAAGTAAGGGTGCACCCTCTTGTTCAAACTCCCAGATTCACTGCGCCGCAAGTAAATCTAAAATTCTTCAATCTAAAATCTAAAATCTAAAATCTAAAATCCAAAATCGACTGACGATCGACTGCTGAAGCTCATAAAATAGACGAGTGACCTATGGCTTGTGACTAAAAAATGAATCCTATTAAATTCGGAACCGATGGCTGGCGCGGCATCATTGCTGACGATTTTACCTTCGATCGCGTAGCATTAGTAGCTCCCCTAGCAGCACAAGTTCTCGCACAAACCGGCGGCAATCATGCCAGCAGCGGCACTGTAATTGTCGGCTACGACCGCCGATTTCTGGCTGAAGATTTTGCCAAAACAGCGGCTGTTGCCGTCCAAAACGCCGGATTTGACGTGCTGCTGAGCGAATCCTACGCCCCAACTCCCGCCTTTAGTTTAGCTGCCAAACAATTAAATGCTTTAGGTGCGATCGTCCTGACAGCCAGCCACAATCCAGGCGCATATTTAGGATTAAAAGTCAAGGGCGGATTTGGAGGTTCAGTTTCGCCAGAAGTTACGCAACAGATAGAAGCAAAACTCGAAAATCCAGCGGAACTTGCAGCAACTCCCGGCAAATTGGAGAATTTCAATCCTTGGCCGGCTTACTGCAAAACCTTGCGGGGAATGGTAGATATTGAAGCGATAAAAGAGGCGATCGCATCCGGCAAAATTACAGTATTTGTAGATGTAATGCACGGTGCAGCAGCGGGCGGACTAGCACAAATCTTAGAAGAAACAGTCCAAGAAGTCAACAGCGATCGCGATCCGCTGTTTGGCGGCGGTGCGCCCGAACCCTTGCCGCGCTACCTGTCGCAGTTATTCCGCGTGATGCGGACTCACCAGCGAAAAGCATCCGGTTTGTCGATCGGATTTGTATTTGACGGAGATAGCGATCGCATAGCAGCCGTTGACTCAAGCGGCAACTTCCTGAGTTCGCAAATCCTAGTTCCCATATTAATCGAACACTTAGCAAAACGGCGCGGGTTAACCGGAGAAGTCATCAAAACCGTCAGCGGTTCCGACATCATGCCCAAAATAGCCGAACTTTACGGCTTACCATTGTTTGAAACACCGATCGGTTACAAGTATATAGCCGATCGAATGTTAACCACCCAAGTCCTAGTCGGAGGCGAAGAATCAGGAGGAATCGGCTACGGTACCCACATTCCCGAAAGAGACGCATTACTGTCAGCCCTGTACTTATTAGAAGCAGTCGTCAAATCCGGCGAAGACTTAAGCGAAATTTACAGCCGACTGCAAAAAGAAACAAACTTTACCTCAGCCTACGACAGAATCGACTTGCACCTAGCAAACATGGAAGAAAGAGCGCGTTTGCTGTCGCTACTGCAAAACCAACCATTAACAGAAATCGCCGGCAAAGCAGTAGTAGATTGCAACAAAGTAGACGGATACAAATTCCGCCTAGCTCACGGAAGCTGGCTGTTAATTCGGTTTAGCGGAACCGAACCAGTATTGCGGCTATATTCCGAAGCAGCCACATTGAAAGAAGTAATGCAAAACTTAAACTGGGCGAAAGCTTGGGCGCAGAGTTGATAAGAGTTTGCAACCGCAGATGAACGCAGATAAACGCGGATAGATTGATATTAAACCTCTCCTTCTCTGCGTTCTCTGCGGCCTCTGCGGTAACAACAAATCTTTCTTATTCACACATGAAAAGTATTGTAGGGTGTGTCGCTGTTGAAAATCCCTGAATTGACAGACAATCTTACAGCGACGCACCTGACAAAGCTTGATACACAATAATTCTTCGTGCTTGTTTATTCAACAATTGTGTAAGGTGCGTCGCCACTCGAAAAGTTGATTTTTATGCAGATATTTTTAAGGGCGACACACCCTACGGAAGACTTTGAAAGACGTGATGCACAACTTGAATTGGGCGAAAGGTTGGGCGCAGAAAAATTAGAATTTTTAACCGCAGAGACCACAGAGGCCGCAGAGGAAAAGAAGAGATAGAGATAAATAATTCCGATGTCAACGGATTTGATATCACTTATTTCTCCATTCTTCTTCTCTGCGACCTCTGCGCCCTCTGCGGTTAAAATAAATCTTTCTTGTTCATAAATTAAAAGTTTTGTAGTCTTGTAGTTCATGCTTGTTTATTCAACAATTGTGTAGGGTGCGTCGCCACTCGAAAAGTTGATTTCTATGCAGATATTTTTAAGGGCGACACACCCTACGGAAGACTGTTGCTGCAACCATGTCCCCAAAATGTGAGTTAATATTAATGCAAAGTTTTAATTTAAATTATGACCGATCGCAAATTGCTAGTTGTGGCTACCAGCAATCCCGGTAAACTCAAAGAAATGCAGCTTTATCTTCAGGATTTGGGGTGGGAGTTGCAACTGAAACCGGAAGAGTTGGAAGTTGAGGAAACTGGCGAGACTTTTATCGCTAATGCTTGTTTGAAAGCTTCTGAAATTGCGAAAGCAACTGGCGAATGGTCGATCGCCGATGATTCTGGTTTAATGGTAGATGCACTCGATGGTCAACCTGGGATTTACTCGGCACGCTACGGAAAAACCGATGCTGACAGGATATCTCGGCTGCTGAAAGAATTGGGAAACGAACCAAATCGGGGAGCACAATTTGTATGCGCGATCGCGATCGCCCGTCCCGACGGTACAATTGCCCTACAAGTAGAAGGAATCTGTCGCGGCGAAATCATCCACACTCCTCGCGGTACGGGAGGTTTCGGGTATGATCCGATTTTCTACGTCCCCGCACAGCAACAGACTTTTGCAGAAATGACACCCGATATCAAGCGATCGCACTCCCATCGCGGTCGAGCTTTTCAGGCTCTATTACCACAAATGGCAAATATTGTCAACCCCAACTGAGAGAAAAAGCAAAAATAGGGGGTAACTGTGGCATTGGATATTGACACTTAGGTATCATAACTAAACAGGAAAGAGGTTTTTCATTACAAATGACCTGTTTGGCCAATGACCAATGACCTGTTTGGCCAATGACCAATGACCTGTTTGGCCAATGCCCAATGACCTGTTTGGCCAATGCCCAATGCCCAATGCCCCAGTAATCTTAGATTGCTTCCTGGTTCTTTTCGCCAGTCCGAATCCGGATAATTTGTTCTACAGGAGAGATGAAAATCTTGCCGTCGCCAATCTCGCCCGTGCGGGAAGCAGCGATAATTTTATCCACCACCATGTCAACCTGATCGTTTTCGACAACAATCTCGACCTTGAGCTTTTGCAAGAACTCAACGGTGTACTCAGAACCGCGATACCGTTCTGTCATGCCCTTCTGACGGCCAAAACCTCTAACTTCAGAAACAGTCATCCCCACAATGCCAGCATTGACGAGTGCGATTTTCACTTCGTCTAGTTTAAAGGGGCGAATAATAGCTTCAACCTTTTTCAAGTTTCTCACTCCTAACATTACTACGTTCGTTATATTACTTAATCGGCGTCACATCTTTTAAGATCGTGGCCAACAGCAACTATTTTGTTAAATATATTACCTTATGTTGTACTCGCGTTGAAATAATGCAGGTCAAGCTTTAACAACATTCCCTGATTTTCCGGCAGCGGTGGCCGTGCGGAGCCGATCGCGGTAAAGTTAAAAATACCGCAGCCCGCAGTCCAGGGCCGCCGATCTGCTAAAACAGAAAAAGAACGCAGGAGACAGGAGTTTTCCGAGTCTCCGCTTTGTTGTGTCAAATTTGCACGTATTGCTGAAAACTACAATTGCCAGAGGCGGTCAGTTAAACTATTCCTATGCACCCAGCTAGCCCTCCCCCTGACCGCAGCGGGCTTGATGCCCTACTGAGAAATCGCCCCTTCCTCACCCTGTGGACTGGCCAGTTGTTGGCCCAAGTGGCGGATAAAATCTTTTACGTATTGCTGATTATTCTGCTGAAAACAGGCGATTACCGACCCTGGCCCGTTTCTTGGCAGTATTCGGAAAATTCGATGCTGTCAGCGGTGATGATCGCCTACACGCTACCGGCGATTGTCTTTGGTTCGGCGGCCGGTATCGTGGTAGACCGCTTTTCCAAAAAGCAAATGCTGATCGGGTGCAACGTGATTCGAGCGGTGTTGATTGGATCTTTGCCGTTTTTGCCCAAAACTTTTGTCGTGTTGTTGGTGCTGACGTTTTTAGTCTCTACCGTAACGCAATTTTTTGCTCCGGCAGAGGCGGCGGCAATCCCGCTGGCTGTGGGGCGAGAGGGACTGATGTCGGCAAATGCGCTGTTCGCTTCGTCCACGATGGGCGGGATTATTGTCGGAATGACGATCGGCGAACCGATATTTACTTGGCTCAAACACAGCTACGGGCCAGCTTCTCAAGAGTTTTTTCTGGGCGGGTTGTACCTGGTTTCTGCGGGTTTGCTCTACTTGATGCACATCAAAGAAAATCGCGGCGGTAGCAGTGGCAAAAATGTTCATCCTTGGCAAGACTTTAAAGAAGGTTTGCGGTATTTAAAGCACAATCGCCTGATCAGCAACGCGATGGTGCAGTTGACGATTTTGTATTCGGTGTTTGCGGCGCTGCAAGTGCTGGCGATCGCGCTTTCAGGCAAAATAGGTCTCAAAGAAACTCAATTTGGGTTTTTGCTGGCTGCTGCGGGAATTGGAATGGTCTTCGGCGCAGCTTTTTTGGGCCACTGGGGCGATCGAATGCACAACAAACCTTTGCCATTAATCGGTTTTTTGATGATGGGTTTTGTGTTGGGAATGTTTGCTTTTGTCAGACAGCTTTGGCTGGGATTCGCATTAAGCGCTGTGTTCGGTTTTGGCGCTTCTTTAATTAACGGCCCAATGCAAGCTCTGATTCAAGAAAAAACTCCCGAATCGATGCGGGGAAAAGTCTTTGGCTTGGAGAACAATGCGATTAACATTGCCCTCAGTTTGCCTTTAGCACTGACGGGCCCGCTGACGGATGCTGTCAGCAAAGCTGTGGGCTCCGATGACCTCGGTTTGCGGATCGTGCTGCTGAGTTTGGGATTTTTGGTTCCGGTGATGGGCGTGGCAGCTTGGCACCATACCCGCAAAGTCTTGCAGGCGTAGGAGGATCTTTATATCGGGCGGCAGATACGACGGCAGATAAGACGGCGGTTGAAACCGCGCCTACACAAACGAATTCCGCCTCCGCGGAATGAATGAAGAAGATCACCTAATTTTAACCGCCCGTTCTTCAACCCGCGCACCATCCGGGTTTTGTCTGTATAGACGCGGTTTCAACCGCCCGGTCTTCTGATTCGGTCTTCTGATTCGGCAATTTCCCTGTTTCTATTCTTCCTATGCTGTTTTACCAAAGAACGATCGGGCGATCGTACATCTCTCACGAAACTTTTTGTAAAATATTAGCAGTTAAATTTTCAGAGTTCGATCGTAGAGATTAAAGTAGTATCCAAGCTTTCATTAAAAATCATAATTAGTTTAAGGACGGAAATTCTGTGCAACTAAAAACTAAAGTAGCCATCAGGCGTGCAACGGGTGGATTCGCTTTGATAGATAGCTTGATCCGCCACGGCGTCAAGCATATTTTTGGTTATCCCGGCGGCGCAATTTTGCCACTTTACGACGAACTCTACCGCGCTGAAGAAACCGGCGCGATCAAACACATTCTAGTGCGGCACGAACAAGGTGCTGCTCACGCGGCTGACGGTTACGCCCGCGCTACCGGACAAGTTGGGGTTTGTTTCGCGACTTCCGGGCCCGGTGCGACTAACTTGGTGACGGGGATTGCAACGGCCCATATGGATTCTATCCCAATGGTAATTATTACCGGTCAAGTTCCCCGTCCGGCGATCGGCACGGATGCGTTTCAGGAAACTGATATTTACGGCATTACTTTGCCAATTGTCAAGCATTCCTATGTAGTGCGCGATCCGAGAGATATGGCGCGAATTGTCGCTGAAGCTTTCCACATCGCGAGTACGGGACGCCCGGGGCCGGTGTTGATTGATGTGCCCAAGGATGTCGGTTTAGAAGAGTTTGACTATCTGCCCGTCGCACCCGGATCTGTGAGAATTCCGGGCTATCGTCCGACTGTCAAGGGAAATCCCCGACAAATCAGTCAAGCGATTCATTTGCTGACGGAAGCAAAGCGTCCTTTGCTGTATGTGGGCGGCGGGGCGATCGCAGCCGGGGCCCACGAGGAAATTAAGGAACTCGCCGAGATGTTCCAATTGCCTGTCACCACAACGTTGATGGGCAAAGGTTCCTTTGATGAAAACCATCCTTTGTCTGTGAAAATGCTGGGGATGCACGGTACTGCTTACGCTAACTTTGCCGTTACCGAGTGCGATTTGTTGATTGCTGTTGGAGCTCGGTTTGACGATCGGGTAACGGGAAAACTAGACGAGTTTGCGGCGCGGGCGAAGGTGATTCACATCGATATCGATCCGGCGGAAGTCGGCAAAAATCGCGGCCCAGACGTGCCGATTGTCGGAGATGTGCGGCAAGTTTTGATCGATATGCTGCGTCGCTGTCGGGAAACTGGAGTTTCGGGAAATCCCGAACAAACTGCGGAATGGCTGCACAGGATCGATCGCTGGAAACAGGACTATCCGTTAGTTGTGCCCCACTACCCAGAGATTTTGTCTCCACAAGAGGTGATTTCGGAGTTGGGTACTCAAGCGCCGAATGCTTACTACACAACCGATGTCGGTCAACATCAAATGTGGTCGGCTCAATTCTTGAACAACGGGCCGCGCCGCTGGATTTCGAGCGCTGGTTTGGGAACGATGGGCTTCGGGTTGCCGGCGGCGATGGGCGCGAAAATGGCGCTACCCAACGAGCAAGTGATTTGTATTGCTGGCGACGCTAGCATCCAAATGAATATTCAAGAGCTGGGAACCTTAGCACAATACGGCATTAATGTCAAGCTCGTAATTGTAAATAACGGCTGGCAGGGCATGGTGCGGCAGTGGCAGCAGGCGTTCTACGGCGAGCGTTATTCGTCGTCGAACATGACTGTGGGGATGCCGAATTTTGTGATGCTGGCTGAGGCCTACGGCGTGAAGGGGATGGAGATTTCGCGGCCGGATGAGTTGGCAAGTGCGATCGCTCAAATGCTAGCCCACAACGGCCCTGTGCTGATGAACGTGAAAGTAACGAGGGACGAAAACTGCTATCCGATGGTTGTTCCGGGTAAGAGCAATGCTCAAATGGTTGGTTTGCCGGAACGCAGCACGTTGCCATCTGCGGAGTTGATTTATTGTCCGAGTTGCGGCGCGAAGAATGTTTCGAGTAATAAGTTTTGTCCTGAGTGTGGGACAAAAGTTTAAGTAGGGACAGGGCAATGCCGTGTCAATTTAAGGTTAAACGTAGTCACAGATAGCTGTCTGGTGATTAAGGCCTAGAACCCCCCTAGCCCCCCTTGCTAAGGGGGGGACAAGAGTCCGATCAAAGTCAACCCCTACTCCCCTTTTTAAGGGGAATTTAGGGGGATCTGGCCTCGGATAAAAGCGAGAGTTACAAAGGTTTTCTGGGTTAAGTTTACGGGGACAAGAATCCGATCAAAGTCCCCCTTCTTAAGGGGGATTTAGGGGGATCTGGCCTCGGATAAAAGCGAGAGATACAAAGGTTTCACACTTAAATTGACACGGCTTTGGGCAATGCCGTGTCTTTACCTGGATCTGCTGTTCCACATTTAACATCATGTCCGCTGGGAGCGCATCGAGAGCTTTAATCTGTAATTTATAAGCATATTTTATGAGCCAGTGTCTAAACCCTGATTGCCTATGGCCAAACCCGTCTGACTCTACAAAATTCTGTCAAAAATGTGGGAATAAACTGCTATTGGGCGATCGCTACCGAGCGCAAAAAATCATTGGACAAGGAGGCTTTGGGCGCACTTTTCTAGCTGTTGACGAGTATAAACCCTCAAAACCACCCTGCGTTATTAAACAATTTTACCCCCAAGCTCAAGGCACTTCTAGTATCAAGAAAGCCACTGAGTTATTTGAGCTTGAAGCAGTACGCCTAGAACAGTTGGGTAAACATTCTCAAATTCCCGATTTATTAGCATATTTTAGTCAAGATGACCGACAGTATTTAGTCCAAGAATTCATCGACGGTGAAAATTTAGCCCAAGCACTAGAATCTCAGGGATATTTTAGCGAAACGCAGATTCGCAAGTTGCTTAATAATTTACTGCCAGTATTCGAGTTCATTCACTCTCGCCAAGTTATTCACCGAGATATCAAGCCAGAAAATATTATTCTTCGGCAAGATGGGCAATTGGTTTTAGTTGACTTTGGAGCGGCGAAATATGCGACACAAACGGCTCTAGGGCTAACGGGAACGAGAATCGGGACGGCTGGATATATGGCACCAGAACAAGCCAACGGTAAACCGATTCATGCTAGTGATATTTATAGTCTGGGTGTGACTTGTCTGTGTCTGTTAACTCAGGTTGAACCCCTTGAATTATTTGATGTGAGCGAGTTTGAGTGGGTGTGGCGAGAAAACTTAAAAACATCTGTTAGTTCTGAATTCGGTCAGATTTTAGATAAAATGATTCAACCTGCTACTAAGAAACGTTATCAATCTGCTACTGAAGTTTTGCAGGCGCTTGGTAATCGAGCACCTCAATTATCACCTAAACAACCATCACCTCAACCATCATCTCAACCATCGCCTCAACCATCACCTAAATCATCACCTCAAACACCTCCACCTCCACCAGATTTACTTAAATCAGAGCGGGGAGTTGACTATACTTATCTGCGGGATTTATTAGCAGCAGGAAAGTGGAAAGAAGCCGATCAGGAAACTCTCAAGGTGATGCTGAAAGCGGCGAGACAGGAGAAGGAAGGTTATCTTACTAGGGAATTAATTGATAATTTTCCTTGTGATGATTTACGCACGATTGACCAACTTTGGGTAAAATATAGTCAGGGTCGCTTTGGCCTTAGCGTTCAGAAAAAAATTTGGTTAGAAGTTGGTGGTAAAGAAAAAGTAGATGATTATGAGAGTTATAAAAAGCTAAAGGAGCGCGTCGGTTGGAGAAAAAATGGCCACTGGTTGGTTAATCACGTCCTGACCTTTAATCTGACAGCACAGAGTGGCCACCTCCCGGCACTAGGCGTAACTCCAAGTAGCGGAGTAAGGAGCGATGAATACATCGGTGGATATCGGCCGATTTTGAATGGGTATGATTTTTTGAGGCTCTACTCTCGCATCTAGAACTGTAAGCTGTAATCTATAGCGATTTCAGCCCTTTGTTAAGCCTTTTTTTAAGGACTTTTTTCTACGAAGTTATCGGCTTTTCGTCCTTTCAATACCTCCTAGTTACATTAATAATAAATGCCAACAAAAGTCAGAGATATCATTAAACAACTAGAGGCAGACGGTTGGTATCTAGCTAGAACACGAGGGAGTCACCGCCAGTACAAACATCCTACCAAATCTGGTTTAGTTACAGTTCCCGGTAAACTCTCTGACGATTTGGCTCCTGGTACATCCAATAATATTCTCAAACAAGCTCAATTGAGAGAAGTCAAAGAGCAAGAAGAACCTAATGAAGTCGAAACAAATCATCAAGATGAGGATCTTAACTAATGCGTTATGCGATTGTGATTGAAAAAACACCGAATAACTATTCAGCTTACGCGCCAGATTTACCCGGATGTGCAGCTACAGGCGCAACCCTTGCAGAAATACAGCAGCAAATTAAAGAAGCGATCGAATTTCACTTAGAAGGATTGCGAGAGGAAGGTTTACCAATTCCCGAACCAACTACGCTTTGTGAATATGTCGAAGCACGATAATCTCTGAAACCCGGTTTCTTTCGAGATTTCTTGTCACTCAACGCAAAACTCGTAGAAACCGGGTTTCTAGCCCCCATGCGTAAGCCCTGAAACTGTCCGCTAAGGCCAAAGAAACCGGGTTTTTTATCTAATCTGTGGGTGACAACCAAAGATTTTCGTAAAAAAACCCGGTTTCTGAGATATAGGAAAATTCGCGGGAGTGGTAAATGACTCTTTATTTGGGAATAGATTTCGGGACTACGGGCGCTCGATCGACAATTATCGACTCTCAGGGTACAATCCATTGTGAGACAGAACATAGTTTCGCGATCGCACAACACCCGGATTTGCCCGAACTGTGGCAAAATGCACTCTGGGCTGTAATTGAGCAAATCCCCGCAACCATCCGCAATCGGGTAAGCGCGATCGCCCTTGACGGCACATCCTCCACTGTCATGTTGTGCGATACTTACGGTGTACCAGTCTGCGAACCGATTTTATACAACGATGCGCGCGGTGCAGCCGTTACAGAGACGTTACGGGCGATCGCACCACCCAACCACACAGTATTAAGCGCTACATCCAGTCTGGCAAAACTCCTGTGGTTTTGTAGGGGCGGTGCCCCCGTGCCCGCCCCATCCATTGAAGAGGGCGGGCACGGGGGCACCGCCCCTACGGTTTTCCTGCATCAAGCCGATTGGCTGGGGTTTCTGCTGCACGGAAAATTAGGAATTAGCGACTATCATAATGCTTTAAAACTCGGTTTTGATGTTGGTAATTTGTGCTATCCCAATTGGCTGATAGAGGGAATTGCCGGCACTGTAACGCCTCAATTGCCGCAAGTTGTCGCACCGGGCACGCCTGTGGGGAAAGTTAGAGTTGCATTGGGCGATCGCTTCGGGTTTCCCCCAGATTGTACAGTTTATGCTGGTACAACAGATAGCATTGCAGCATTTCTAGCCAGCGGTGTCAATTCACCAGGGGAAGCAGTAACTTCTCTCGGTTCCACATTAGCCGTGAAACTGTTAAGTCATACCCGCGTCGATGATTCGAGATACGGGATTTACAGTCACAAATTAGGTGATCTGTGGTTGGTTGGAGGCGCTTCTAATACGGGAGGTGCGGTGCTGCGACACTTTTTTACTGATGCTGAGTTAGAAGATTATAGCACACAAATCGATCCAGAGCAAGAGAGTTTGCTGGATTATTACCCATTGTTGAAAAAAGGCGATCGCTTTCCAATTAATGACCCGAATTTGCCGCCCAGACTCGAACCGCGTCCAACTGATTCTGTAGAATTTCTGCATGGTTTGTTAGAAAGTATTGCGCGGATTGAAGCGCGGGGATATCAATTATTGCAGGAGTTGGGCGCGACTCCTTTGACAAAGGTTTATACTGCGGGCGGTGGCGCTAAAAATCTGGTTTGGAGTGCGATCAGAAAGCGTTATTTGAAAGTGCCTGTTGAAACGCCTGTTCAGACTGCGGCTGCTTATGGAGTGGCGCTGTTGGCGATGCGAAGTGCGATCGGATTGACCGCAGATTTAGGGCAGATAAACACAGATGAACGCAGATAGTTTTAAGTGCGATCGGGATATAATGCTAATTATCGCGCATCATCTCAGGAAACAATCTTAATATGCGATCGACTGAAGTCTAACAAAGGAGAAATCGTGATCCAAACCCAAACCATAGGCAAAACAGTCACGTTTGACGAGTTCGTTACCTGGTATCCAGAGAACTCTACCCACCGCTATGAACTACACAATGGAGTAATTGTTGAAATGCCTTTAGGAACTGGCGATCATTCTGAAATTAAGGGCTTTATATCGTGCCAAATCAATCTTGAAATCACGCGACTGCAATTGTTTTACTCGATTCCAGGTCAGTGCTTGCTTAAAACCGTCCGCAACGAGTCAGGCTATCAGCCGGATGTAATTATTTTAGACCAGTCTGCACTCATCAACGAACCGCGCTGGGATAGGGAATCTATCATCACAATGGGTAGTTCAGTGCGACTGGCTGTAGAAGTTGTCAGTACGAACTGGCGAGATGATTATTTTCTCAAAGCTTCTGACTATGAGGAAATGGGCATCCCTGAATATTGGATTGTAGACTATCTCGGTTTAGGCGGCCGCCAATTCATTGGTAATCCTAAACAACCAACTCTCTCGGTTTATCAATTGGTAGATGGGGAGTATCAAGTGAAGCAGTTTCGCGGCGATTCACGAGTTGAATCACTGGCTTTTCCAGAGTTGAACTTGACTGCTGAACAGATTTTTCAAGATAAGACGGCGGTTGAAACCGCAAGCAACGCGAGCACACAAACAATGTCCGCCTCCGCGGACTGAAGAAAATAATGTAATATTTTCACTATCCATTCTTCAACCCGCGGAGGCGGGTTTTGTCTGTGTAGACGCGGTTTCAACCGCCGGGTATTCTGCAACTCACCGACGCCGACTGAAGAAAATAATGTAATATTTTTACTATCCATTCTTCAACCCGCGGAGGCGGGTTTTGTCTGTGTAGACGCGGTTTCAACCGCCGGGTATTCTGCAACTCGCCGACGCCGAATGAAGAAAATAATGTAATATTTTTACTATCCATTCTTCAACCTGGGGAGGCAGGTTTTGTCTGTGTAGACGCGGTTTCAACCGCCGGGTATTCTATGAGATAATCGCATTAGGCTACAATTATCGCAGGGACACACCCTAATCAAGGACAATGGCAAAGCTACCTGATGACATCCTGAACACAATTTTCACATTGCAGCGACGGCTAGTGGAAATCCTCAACGAAACAACGACCACAGAATATATTTTAATGCAGCAGTTTGGGGAGACAGAAGCAACACTCCCCGAACTAGAATCACTAGATAATGTTAAGGAAAGGTTGAGAAACCCTTACAATCGTTTGTACAGGCTTTTGCAGCAGGTGGCAGAATCTCAACCCGCTGCGACTGCGGATACGTTAAACTTTCTGTATAGAACGATAGAACAAACAGAGGCCGCTGTCGATGCCTCAGAAGCAACTATCCGAGAAATCAAAATGGATTGGAATTTGCCATGAATCAACAACCTAGAATCCCCGACGCTGAAACCAGAAAGCGACACGTTGACAAGATGCGTGAAGTCTGCCAACAGCTTGACGATTTGACTCTAAACCTGGATGAATTAATCGCTATATTTGAAGCTGACAACCGCCGCCAGCGTCGAGAACGTTTGGCGGGTAAATACAGGCGTGTGGAATCTCAGATAATCGAATAAGATATGAGATGTTGCATCATTCATTCTTAATAAGTCTTTTATGAATAGGCAAGATGCTTATTCCACAAAGAGTGAATTTTATTGTGGAACAGGTATCTTGTCTGTTAAGCGAGAAGATTTCCTATGCGATAGCCTTCGGTTGAAACCGCAGCTACACAAACGATGTCCGTCACAAGACGGCGGTTGAAACCGCAAGCAACGCGAGCACACAAACAATGTCCGCCTCCGCGGACTGAAGAAAATAACGTAATTTTTACCACATTTTCACTATCCATTCTTCAACCCGCGGAGGCGGGTTTTGTCTGTATAGACGCGGTTTCAACCGCCGGGTATTCTATCTAATTTTCGCGCATCATCCACACTAAAAATCCCAATATTTTATCTACTGGAGGTAGCGGATAGTCGGTAAGATCGATCGCAACTATTTGCCCTTCCAGCTTGAGAAACCGCCAAGCTGTACCGCTGGAAACGCAGCCGTAGATGACAGAAATCGATCGCCCTTTCGCTTCATTAAACCTCTGGGCTGCCACCATTTCCGCAATACACTGCCCTAAACCTACCTTCAAATCTCCTTTTTTAGCTTCCACCATCACAATTACCGGGGCCTCAACGTCTAATTGTTCCGGGGAACGGCTGATGATAAAATCGCAAACTCCTGTCAGTCCAACAGCCACATCAACATTAAATTCCTCACCCGAAAACACGCTGATTTGTTGGTTCAGAATCCTGCGAACTTCTAGCAAGACAGGGTTGATAATGGCTTCAGAACGGGCTTTTTCGGTGCTGGTGGCGATCGCCCAAGGCAAATTTGTCTCCAGCATCGTCTGTAAGGCTGTTGAGGGTGCGATCGGCTCGATTTCCGGCAAAAATCTGATTCCTTCAACTACTGTCAGATTGAAGGCTTCTTTAACCTTGCCGATTGTCGTAAATTGACTGTAAGACATAAGAGTTTTTTATTTAGATAAGATGGCGGTTGAAACCGCAGCTATACAAACAATGTCCGCCTCCGCGGACTCAAGAAAATAACGTAATTTTTACCACATTTTCACTATCCATTCTTCAACCCGCGGAGGCGGGTTTTGTCTGTGTAGCCGCGGTTTCAACCGCCGGGTATTCTGCAACTCGCCTCCGCGGACTGAAGATTTAACCCTCCATTCTTCAACCCGCGGAGGCGGGTTTTGTCTGTGTAGCCGCGGTTTCAACCGCCGGGTATTCTGCAACTCTCCTCCGCGGACTGAAGATTTAACCGTCCATTCTTCAACCTGCAGAGGCAGGTTTTGCCTGTGTAGACGCGGTTTCAACCGCCGGGTCTTCTTCAACCCGCTCTTCTAGGGTTTTGTCTATCACACTCGCTGCAACTTCGCCGTCCTCGGATCGATAATTTTGCGGCCCAAACCCGAAAACTTAATTGCTAGATTAGTTTGATCGCCCACTCCCAAAACATGGGTGATTTCTCCAACTCCAAAAGCATGATGAAAAACCCGTTCGCCCGTTTTCCATTCTGCTGGATAACTCCCGGAATTAGCTGTTGAGTTATTGGTTTTTCCACTGGATGCAGCCGTTTTAGTCGTCTTAGTTTTCTTCGTACTTCCAGCTAGCAAATGTGTTGGCAATTCTCCCAAGAATAGCGAAGGCGTACAGTGTTCGCGGTATCCTCCCCAGAGGCGGCGTTCGCGAGTGTGGGTGAGAAACAGCAATTCCTGGGCGCGAGTGATGCCAACGTAGCACAAACGGCGTTCTTCTTCAATAGCTTTCGGGTCGTCCAAACTGCGGAAGTTGGGAAATAAACCCTGTTCCATTCCGACTAGAAAGACTACGGGAAATTCTAACCCTTTGGCGGAGTGCAGTGTCATCAACGATACGCGCGAATCGTCTTCTTTTAAGTCGTCTAAGTCTGAGGCTAAGGATGCTTTGGCTAAAAATGATGTCAGCGTTGGTTCTTCGTTTTGTTCTTCAAATTGGATCACCGCGTTGTACAATTCTCGCACGTTTTCGATCCGGTTTTCGGCTTCCTCGGTTCCTTGGTTTTTCAAATCGTCAATATAACCAGAATCTTCGATAATTCCTTGGACAATTTGGGAAGCAGGCGTGGTTTCGAGTTTTTGTTGCCAATGACTAATCATCGCGGCAAACTTAATGATAGCTTTTGCCGTTAGCGAAGCCCTCGAAGAGGATCGCCCTACGAGAGTATTTACAGAAGACTCATCGCTGAGAATTTCCCACAACGGAATCGCCAATTGAGTTGCAGCGTCTTCTAGTTTACCAAATGTCGTATCGCCAATGCCGCGGCGCGGGGTGTTGATGATGCGTTTGAGGCTGACGCTATCGTCGGGATTGGCGATCGTCCGCAGGTATGCTAGGATATCTTTGATTTCTTTGCGATCGTAAAACTTCAGACCGCCGACTATATTGTAGGGAATATCCAAGTACATTAACGCTTCTTCAAACGATCGCGATTGAGCGTTAGTCCGGTAGAGAATCGCAAAGTTACTGCCATGTTCGTATTCCGAGTTTTGGCGCTTCAGCGTTTGAATTTGACCAGCTACAAATTGCGCTTCGTCTATTTCGTTGTCAGCGCGCCAGACAACAACCGGAGATCCGGGTTCGCGAGTCGGGCGCAGCACCTTATCGATGCGTTCGGTATTGTGTTCGATTAAGTGGTTAGCCAGTTCGAGGATGTTTTCGCGCGATCGATAATTCTCCTCTAATTTTACCATCGTCTGGGTTTTCTCGTCAGATAAGCTGTCGCCGAAATCCTCTTGAAATTCCAGCAATATGGTATAATCTGCCATCCGAAAACTGTAGATTGATTGATCGACATCGCCCACCACAAAAATTGAGCGATTTTGCCATTTATCAAACTCTTTTGGGTCAGTATTATTTGTAACTAACATCCGAATCAAATCGTATTGAGTGCGATTAGTATCTTGGTATTCATCAACCAAAATATGGCAAAACTTTCTATGCCAATAATTCAATACTTGCTCATTTTGGGATAAGAGTTTAACCGGAACGAGAATTAAATCGTCAAAATCTAAACCATTGTTTGCCGCTAAAGCATCTTGATAGCGACTATAAACATCGGCAATTACGCGCCCTCGGTAATCCGGTTCAGCGGCTAGGAATTCTTGCGGCGACAAACCTTTATTTTTAGCGTTGCTGATGGCGTAGCGGACTTTGCGCGGGTCGAATTTCTTATCGTCGAGGTTCAGGGTTTTGGTGACAATTTGTTTGATGAGACTTTGAGCATCTGACTCGTCAAAAATTGAAAAATTCTTCTTCCACTGGCGGCCGTTTTCGTCTTGGTATTTCTCTATGTCGTAGCGGAGAATTCTGCCGCACAGAGAGTGAAAAGTTCCCATCCAAATGTGTTTGGTAATTCTGTGGTAAATTTGCGATCGCAATTTCGTCTGTATTTCCGGCGCCAAATCTGCCAAAGGCTTGCTATATTCCGCTTCAGCTTGCTGAGTCGCCAGCAATTTCTCAATTCTTTCTTTCATCTCCCTAGCGGCTTTATTGGTAAATGTCACCGCTAGAATATTTTCTGGATCGACTCGGTTGGTGCGTACTAAGTTAGCTACGCGATAAGTTAGAGCTCGCGTTTTCCCGGAACCGGCGCCTGCTACTACTAACAGCGGCCCGTTGTAATGGACGACTGATTGGCGCTGGGATGGGTTGAGGTGGCTGAGGTAATCGGTAGTTTGAGTCATAGTTGGAAGGTTAGTTGTTGGATTTTTTTAAGGGATAAATAATACTTGGTATGTGATACCGGGAGTTTTTTTAACGTAGGGTGCGATCGGCATATAATATAATATCATGAATACCCGGCGGTTGAAACCGCGTCTACACAAACAATGTCCGCACTTCGACAAGCTCAGCGACCACCTCCGCGGACGAAGATAGAATAAGGTAAAACACAATTTTAACCGCATATTCTTCAACCCGCGAAGGCGCGTGAGTGTCTGTGTAGCCGCGGTTTCAACCGCCGGGAATTCTAACACAATTTTCACCGCCTATTCTTCAACCCGCGTCGGCGGGTGCGATCGGCATATAACATAATATCATCAATACCCGGCGGTTGAAACCGCGTCTACACAAACGATGTCCGCACTTCGACAAGCTCAGCGACCACCTCCGCGGACGAAGAAATAACATAATTTTCAACGCATATTCTTCAACCCGCGGAGGCGCGTGAGTGTCTGTGTAGCCGCGGTTTCAACCGCCGGGTGTTCTAACACAATTTTCACCGCCTATTCTTCAACCCCGCGGAGGCGCGTGAGTGTCTGTGTAGCCGCGGTTTCAACCGCCGGGTATTATAAATACCGTTTGAATTATTAACGCTTCAATATTTGTTTCAGCCAAATTGCTGATAATATTCCCAAACCAATCCAAATAGCAATAATCACAGCGGCTGCTGTCCGATTTATCGGTTTTCCTCGCTCTATTTCTGCGGCTGCTTTTTCCCGACATTCGGCTAAAACTTCTGGCGGAATCATCTTCAGTACCAGCCAAATGCCCAACGGTACAATGATTAAATCGTCCAAGTAGCCCAGAATTGGGATGAAATCAGGAATTAAGTCGATCGGGCTAAAAGCATAGGCAACTGTCACACCCGCTAAAATTCTCGCATACCAAGGTACTCTCTGGTCTATACTGGCTAAATAAACCGCGTAAGTCTCTTTTTTGAGTTGGCGGGCAGCTTGTTTCAAAGATTGCATATAAAAACTAATGACCAATGACAAATGACTAATGACTAATGACTAATGACTAATGACTAATGACTAATGACCAATGACAAATGACCAATGACTAAAAATTTTAGTTACTAAAAATGTAACAGGCTGACTATTTAACAATTCCCATGTGAAGGTCAAGTATAGCATCTGTTGTATGTGAGGAGCATTGAGTTTATGAATTCAAATTTGCAAGGCGGTACTAGAGTTGATTTTCGCAGTCTGCTAACAGCGTTATGTTTAACCTTAACTCTCGTAAGTTTCACGGGGTTAGATCCGGCGGTGGCTCAGGAACAGCGAATCAGAGCGCTGACTGTGACTGGGCGCGGTGTCGAAGCAATTCCGACAACTCAAACTCTCGTGCGTTTGGGGGTGGAAGTAGTGGGGACAACGGCGGCCGAGGCGCAGCAGGAAGCGGCAAAACAATCGTCCGCTGTGGTAGAATTGCTGCGATCGCGCCAAGTAGAAAAACTCGAAACCACCGGCATCAACCTCAACCCGAATTACAGCAACGAAAGCAACCAGCAGCGCATAATCGGGTATACTGCTACAAATACCGTCAGTTTTCGCATCAATACTGGCTCTGCCGGCACTTTGCTCGATGATGCGGTGAGGGCCGGAGCAACCCGAATTCAAGGTGTGAGTTTTGTAGCCGCCGAAAGTGCGATCGAACAAGCTCAAAAACAAGCACTCAAAAAAGCAACTCAAGACGCTCAATCGCAAGCAGATGCAGTCCTGAGCGCGCTCAACCTCAAGCGGGGAGAAATTCTCGGAATTCAAGTCAACGGTGCGAGTGCGCCACCTCCTATGTACGGACAGGTACAGTCTCGTAGTGCTAATTTTGCTATAACGCCCGTGGTGGGAGGGGAACAGCAGATAGATGCTTCTGTGACTTTGCAAATTAGCTATTAATTCAAGGTTCGTAGTGCGGACTTTAGTCCGCATCAAGAAGGACTAAAGTCCTCACTACGAACCTATTTAATCGTGATAGAAGGTTCGTAGTGCGGACTTTAGTCCGCATCAAGAAGGACTAAAGTCCTCACTACGAACCTATTTAATCGTGATAGAAGGTTCGTAGTGCGGACTTTAGTCCGCATCAAGAAGGACTAAAGTCCTCACTACGAACCTATTTAATCGTGATAGAAGGTTCGTAGTGCGGACTTTAGTCCGCATCAAGAAGGACTAAAGTCCTCACTACGAACCTATTTAATCGTGATAGAAGGTTCGTAGTGCGGACTTTAGTCCGCATCAAGAAGGACTAAAGTCCTCACTACGAACCTATTTAATCGTGATAGAAGGTTCGTAGTGCGGACTTTAGTCCGCATCAAGAAGGACTAAAGTCCTCACTACGAACCTATTTAATCGTGATAGAAGGTTCGTAGTGCGGACTTTAGTCCGCATCAAGAAGGACTAAAGTCCTCACTACGAACCTATTTGATCATGATAGAAGGTTCGTAGTGCGGACTTTAGTCCGCATCAAGAAGGACTAAAGTCCTCACTACGAACCTATTTGATCATGATAGAAGGTTCGTAGTGTGGACTTTAGTCCGCATAAAGAAGGACTAAAGTCCTCACTACGAACCTAATAGTTTGACCATAAATAATCTTAAAATTAAATAGGAAGTTCGATCGCAAATTCAGTACCTTTCCCCGCCATCGACTTGCAAAATAATTTACCACCGTGCTTATCTGTCACAATCTGCTTAGCAATCGACAATCCCAGCCCAGTGCCCTTACCTACAGCTTTTGTAGTAAACAGAGGTTCAAACAAATGTTGTTGAATCTCATCCGTCATTCCCAACCCATTATCGGCAATTCGGACGATCGCACTTTCGGTCACAACTTCCGTACTAATAGTAATTATCAGAGGACGTTGGTCTTTTTCCCAAGCATCCTCCACAGCATCGATCGCATTTGCTAACAAATTCATAAACACTTGGTTCATCGGGCCCGGATAGCACTTAATCGCGGGCAAATTACCGTAGTTTTGGATAACTTCAATCACCGGGCGAGATCCTTGATCCTTCAGTCGGTGTTTTAATAGCAGCAGCGTACTATCTAAAGTCTCATGCAGATCGATCGCACTAGCAGTATCTCCATCCGCACGAGCAAAGTTTCGCAGCGACAGCGAAATATCTTTAATGCGTTCAGTGCCCATTTGCATGGAATCCAAGAGATGAGAAAAATCTTCGATCACAAACTCCAAATCTATGTCTTCAATCTTCCTAGCGATATCTGATGGAGGTTCAGGATAATGTTTTTGATATAGGCTAAGAATTTCTGTAATATCAGCAAGATATTCCTTCGCAGGCGCAATGTTGCTCACCATAAAACTCAGCGGATTATTAATTTCATGGGCGACTCCCGCCACCAGTTGTCCCAGCGCAGATAGTTTTTCTTGCTGCACTACCTGGACTTGCGCTTGTTGTAAAGCACAGGTGCGTTGTGTCACCTGTTCTTCCAGATTGTCGGTTAACTGTTTAAGCTGCCAATGAATGTTAACTCTGGCAATTACTTCGTCTTGTTCAAAAGGTTTAGTGATGTAATCAACTGCGCCTAATGACAAGCCTTTGACTTTACTTTCGGCATCGGCTAAGGCAGTCATGAAAATGACTGGAATTGTCTTAGTAGTAGCGTTGGATTTAATTCTACGACAGGTTTCAAAACCGTCAATTCCCGGCATTTGCACATCTAACAATATGAGTTCCGGGAAAGGGTTTTTCGTGGAATCTATCGCACATTTTTCTAGCATCGCCATCGCCGATTCTCCGTCCACTGCTACCCGCACTTTGTAGCCTGCTGTTTTTAAAGCTTGCGACAGAACCCCCAAATTTGTGGAACTGTCATCTACTATCAAAATAAATTTTTTATTTGGTTCAAGCATGATACTTTTCCCTTACACTTTTGATATATTTTGTTCAATTAATGCTCGCAGTTCTTTGACTTGAAAACTTTCTGCCAAAACGAGTATTTTGTTCGCAAAAATTGCGTATTCTGGATTGGCTGTTTGAATGTCTTCCGCAATCTCGATTATCGCGTCTAAATCCCCAGATTGAGCTTGTTCGTTTAATAACTGCAAAATCTCGATCGCCGGCAGCAGCATTTCATTTGGCATCGCATTTTGCCCTTTTTTGCCCGCATCTACTGTGTCCCCATATACCCACTCTAGTTGCAAGTATTTTTGAAGTAAGCCCAGTAATACGTCTGCTTGCACTGGTTTAGGCAAAAAATCACTGCCGCCTGCATCCAAGCTCTTTTGGCGATCGATCTCAAATACGCTTGCAGATGACACTAGCACGATCGCATCTCGCAGTTGAGGATGAGCGCGGATTTGCTCCAAAAACTCGAATCCGTCCATCACCGGCATAGCTAAATCGGTAAGAATTAAATCCGGTGCGGTGTCTAAAGCGCGATCGAGTCCTTGCATACCATCAGCAGCTTCCATTATCTCAAAGCCGATCGGTTCCAGCAAGTTTACCAGCACCGCCCGATTTTCCCACCTATCATCAACCACGAGAATTTTGCGTTTTTCGCCTTCATAGCCCAAAACAGCCCCCTGTTCGACGATTCTCGAACTATCAGCCCAATCCTGAGCCTCCGGGAGTGCCACTTCAAAGGAAAAAATACTGCCAACTCCCGCACGGCTGTCGATCGCAATTTCACTCTGCATCAAACCCACAATCTTTTGACTGATCGAAAGTCCCAATCCAGTGCCTTCCGATTGCTTTTTCACATCACCTACTTGCTCAAAAGGTTGGAAAATTTTCTTAACTTGCGCTGGTGTCATTCCCGGGCCTGTATCTTCGATTGTGAAGCGAATTTTATATAAACTGGAAGTTGAATTATCCAACGAATTTAAATCTGGAATCTTATCATGATTGATGACATCTACCTGAAAAATCACGCCTCCTTGTTCCGTAAACTTAATCGCATTACCAAGCAAATTTAGCAGCACTTGACGCAAACGTTTCTCATCACCGCAAACCCCTGTCGGAAGTTGCGTATCTATTTTTAAATCAAAAGTAATTGCTTTTTCCTGGGCGCGAATCGTGCAGATTTCTGCAACACCTTGAATGAATGAAGGTAGGTGAAAAGCAGTCGGATGCAGTTCTAGTTTTCGGGCTTCAATTTTCGACAAATCCAACACATCATTAATCAGCGTTAGCAGGTGCGAACCGCACTGATAGATGATATCAACGCCACCGCGCCCTTTTTTGGTCATCGGTTCGCTGCGCTGGAGAATTTGCGCGTAGCCTAAAATCCCATTGAGGGGAGTTCGCAATTCGTGACTCATGTTAGCTAAAAATTCGCTTTTAGCACGGTTGGCGCTGTCTGCCATCTCTTTCGCGATTTTGAGTTCGACGGTGCGTTCTTCGACCCGCTGTTCGAGTTCGACGTTGGTGTTTTCCAGGGCTGTAAAAGAGTCGCGCAGTTGCTGCGCCATGTCATTGAAGGATTGAGTCAGCACGCCCAATTCATTCTTCCCGGAGACTTCCAGAGTGCGATCGAACTTCCCGGAGGCGATCGACTTTGATGCTATGCTCAATTGTGCGATCGGCTCAGCAATCAAACGAGAAGTGTAAAAACCCACAATCGTAGCCACAACTAAAGCGCCAATGGAAAATAGAATCGTGGTGCGAGTATTGGCATCGATTTGTCCCATAAAATCCGATTCAGGAACCACAACAACTACCAACCAATCCAATCCCCACTCGTCTTTCCAGGGTGAAACTTGCACAAACAGGTGTTCTTTGTTCTGCAAAAAATCAAGCTGTTGACTATCTTTGATATTCTTGAATTCGCCGAACTGCTTGACTAAATATTGAGATGTTGATTGAATCAGCACATCGCTACTTTCTGATGCGTTTAACCGCATAGGCTTACCATCAATTAGTTTAAATGGTTCCTCGGTGCTAGAACTAGCAACAATTAACCCGCTGCGCTCCACAATAAACGTTCTGCCCGATTTGCTGACTTTCAATTTGCGCAAAAAATCGCTAATTTGTGAAAGACGCTGATCGATACCGATGACACCAATTAGTTGATTTTTCTTGTCATAGATTGGACGATTTGCCGAAACAGCTAGATGAAATGGCGTCATTTCCCACTGGTATAAAACCCATGTCGGCTTTCGAGCTTTAACAGTGTTTGAGTACCACAGTTCTTTGTCGAACTCGTAATTTTTCAATATCTCAGCAAGCTTAGTGGGTCTGCCATAATTATCTGTATTGTAGAAGTGATAATTTCGATTGCCGCGTTGCTTTGGATTACTCGTACCAGAAACAATATTTTGATCTACTTGATATCCAGCACCTGCAAACTCACCTCCAGGAGCACCAAAGCTGATGTAGCCGATATTAAACAATTGCATTTGTTTCGAGAAGAAACGAGCCATATTATCTAAATCTTTGGGATCGATCAATCCCACGTCAAAAGCATCGGCATTCACTTGAGCAAGATGACGGGCTGTGTCGAGTTGGCTGTCTAAGTGTTGATCAATGCGGCTGCTGATTTCTGTCCGCAGTTGAGATGCCAAATCGTTAACCGCTTTCTGTCCGTTGCGAAAGGATAAGTAGCCAACAATGCCGACTGCACCGATGATTTGTAGTACGAATGGGACAATCAAAACGGTTCGCAGCGGCGCATTACCAATCAGTTTCTTAAACATTGAAGGCTGGGATGATGACATATAGCAACTCGCGATTCCAGCGAGGAAAATATTATTTTTGCTCAACTACACTTAGTCTAGATTTTTTTTAAGAGACATTTATCGTCGGGCGATCGCCTTTATTGTCAGATTACCTAATTTGTGTTTATGTATCGATATTAACCCAAAAATGATTGAAGCAAGTATTTTGTATTGTTAATTTAATAACTCGCCCCGACAGACAGCCACACTTCCATAGCAGTTGTCAATTCTATGAAATACGACAGTGCATTGTCCTTACCGATATCTCAACTGAAAACTGCTATCTCAGGGGATTCTCGTAGAGACTTTGGCAAACTGATACTCGATGATGAGCTGCTAATACTTAAGTAAATAGCTTGAGAGAGTTGTTTGGGCGATCGTCTATTTAAATCACAATCAAGGTGCGTCCAGAGTGCAGCCTCTATTTTTTTGCTTCACCTAGGGATTCGGACATTTCAGTTGCAAAAAATCTGCTTTGATCCAACCTTTGTACTCACTTGCTCTCAATCTTGTAGTCAAATACCAGACATTTCCTTCGCTATCTTTGCGACTGAGTGGAGACACGACACTACTTTTATTTTGGTCGTCATTGGCGACAATCACTAAATTTCCTACCGATACTGTGCCTACAACGCTAAAAATGCTTCCCGCACCAGACCTGATATTAACTTGTGAGCCAATATCTTCACCGACAATATCAGCGACGCAGCTTTTGTCAGTGATGGATTGAGCGCTTACACTCTGAGTGAGTTGGGAAGTGAATATTGTGATAAGGGCGATTTTTACAAGCATGAATGTGCAATCTTTTACAGGTTTCATAGGTAAGACAAAAACTTATTTTTGAAATTAAGATGAGCGAATCAGGGTAGATGGTGAGAAGGTCGATCGCACTTCGCCGCATCCCAAGTGCGATCGCCTCCTAACTTCCTCTGGTTGACATACGGCATTTTGCCGTATAAAATAAAAAGATTAGATCGATTGTATTTTCTATGACTAAAACTACTAAATCGGAAGAATCTGCCCGATTGGAAGCTCGTGTCAGTCCAGAGATTAAAGCCCTTTGGCAAAAAGCTGCTGACTTAGAAGGACGCACTTTAACAGATTTCGTCATCGCTAGCGTTCAAGCAGTCGCTTGCAAAGTTATTGAACAGCATCAACGATTGAAACTTGACATTGAGGATAGCGAAGCTTTTGTGAATACTCTCCTGAATCCAACCCCGCCAAATCAAGCGCTCAAAGCAGCAGGTTTGCGCTACAAACAAGTGCTGCGCGATCGTACTCACCGACTTTGAGCAGTTATTAATTGTTGATACAAAAGTGGACTTTTTTGTCTCAAAGACTGTTGCAATTGCTTAAATTCTGCTTCACCCTCTTTTAAGTACGCATCCACCATTTCTCGGTTGGCAAGATAAAAGACGATCGCACCATAAACTTGTTCTAGGGAAAGCAGTGGAAAATTTTGGGCAATACTTTCAGGAGTTTCTCCATTTAAGAAGGAATAAACGACTGAATCGAGAGAAATCCGAGTTCCTTCAATCCAATAGCTTTCGTTGCGTTGTTCGATATACTGCTTGATTGGGGTGATGGCTAGTGTCATAGGGCAATCGCTGCTTTTTATTTACATTTTAAACGAATTAGGTGAGATGGTTAGATGGGCGATCGCACAATCAAGCAATCAAGCAATCAAGCGATCGCAAATTCTGTATATTGCCGTAAATGCGGTGGATGAAACGCCAATACAATATCCTCCCGCGGCACGCCAGCCTGCAAAAAATCTGTCACCACCCCATCTTCTGTCCAATCCTCCTCAATCCAAATTTTGCCATCCCGCAATCGCACGTGAATAGTATTTACCTTAATCCGTTCTTGTCCCTGCCAACCCATTACTATCAATAAATAATGGTCGTGCCCTTCGTCAAAAATCAGCGCACTTTCTAGCGTTGAATCGGTAGATTTGGCGTCCAACTCATAATATTCAGTTAAAACTTTCCGAATCAAATGACGATAATACTCTAATTTATCCATCGCTCAACTGCATTCCCACAAGGCGAGGTAATTTGATATTCCAATACGGTTCACTTAAGAGATATCCCCCCTAACCAGGGCGGGCACAGGGGCACCGCCCCTACGAAGGGGGGGACAAGAATGCTCTCAAAGTCCCCCTTCTTAAGGGGGATTTAGGGGGATCTCCGGGGCATAAATAGTGTTAAGTAAACCGTATTGCTTGATATTCTACATTTTAACTCAAGGTCGATCGCACATCCCAACATCCCAAGTGCGATCGCACATCCCATCCCCACAGCCCGCCAAATTCACTCAATTGCATCGCCCCCAGCAAGCCCAGCAAATCCAATTACTGCCGGATCGGATCTCGAAGTACCCGAGATCGACTACAGTAAACACAAAATATTATTGGCGGTGATTTGAGTGATTGAGACTTTAGCAACAGGAATCGCAGCAGCCGGTTCGCTGCTAGCATTGGGCGGATTGGGCCTAGAGTTGAACTATCGCCGGAGTGGGAGTCCAAATAAACTAGAACTTACAGCCGGAGAATGGCACTTAGCCATAAACGAACCCAACCGCTATCTTTTAGTCGGTGAAATGGAATTCCGCAATCTGACACAACGGTTCGAGATTATGTTGCCAGATGTGCGCGCAGAGGTGAAACTGCTATCAGACGGAAGTTTGGATGGCGTGACTTCCCAGACAAAAGTCATTCCTTGCCACAAAGACGCAAAAGCCCGATCGGACGATTACTGGTTCGGCTATATTATTAAAGCCCAACAAACCACAAAAATCAAAGTTTCCGTAGACATTCAAGGGCAAGATTTAAACAAATTGCAGTCAGCTTGGGTGCAAATACATTTCGTCGTCTACGGCCCCGGCGGGCGCATCCCCAGAGTCCGCAACGTAGTAGTCCCGTTGCAATTTCCCAACTCCGACACCGTACCCACCGCCCGCAATGTCGGTGTTGCAGAAGTATTCCCAATTCGCACCCACATCCTCGCTGAACTCGACAATCCCGTCGAAATTGTCAAGCGTTACGTGTTACCGCGCGCCGAGAAAGGCGATATCGTCGCCCTCGCAGAAACTCCCCTAGCCTTGATGCAGGGGCGTTACCGCCATCCCAGCGAAGTCAAGCCCGGATGGGTAGCCAAGCGAGTCTGCTTGTTTTTCTTGCCGATGTCGAGTTTGGCCACAGCTTGCGGAATGCAGACATTGGTTGATGTAGTTGGGCCAGGGCGCGTAGTCGCAGCATTTGCGATCGGCGCTTTAGCTAAAATATTCGGTAAACCGGGAGTCTTTTACCAACTTGCAGGGGAACAAGCAAGGCTAATCGACGACGTTACCGGGACTTTGCCTCCCTTCGACCAATTTATCGTGCTGGGCCCGGACAATCCCCAGCAAATTGTAGAGGAAATTCAACGAGAAACCGGACTTGCCGCGGCGATCGTAGACGCTAATGACTTGAAAGCAGTTAAGATATTAGCAGCGACCTCCGATTTATCGGTAACATTTTTAGAGCAAGCCTTACGCAGCAACCCCGCTGGGAATGCTGACGAGCGAACACCAGTCGTTTTAATTCGACCTCTGCCCCAAAAATCTTGAGCTGACAACTGAAAATTAAACAGTCGAAAAAGTGATTTAAAGTTTTTAACTTTATATCCAGCAAGAAAGAGAGAAGAATTAAGAGTTATGAGTTATAAGTTTTGAATTCACAAGTCGCCAATTTTCAACTAAAAACTTGCCTAACTCTTCCTCTTTCTTCAAGAAGACATTTAATTTTCAATTGTAGTGTCCTATCCTATTTGTTTCTATCACTCTTCTCAAAATTAGTGAGGGATTTGCCAAAAACTGACAACTGACAACTGAAAAATGACAACTGACAAATGACCGCCCTTAGACTTAGCTCTGGGTAAAATTACCAATTACCAATTACCAATAACCAATTACCAATTATCAATTTATACCTCACTTGAGAATTGCTATATGACTTCATTTACCTCCCAGAACCAAAACCAGGTTGTAATTCGCCCGTTTCAGTACCGCGACATCGAGGCGATGGAACAACTGTGCGCGGAAACAGCCGACGCACCAGAAAACCGCAAGGGCGCAAGCTGCGACTTAATACTAGGTAAAAAGTTGCAGCAGATTCGTCGCTGGTACGGACTGCTAAAGCTGTTTAGCTGGTTTCCCAACCCTGGCCAGTCTCTGTTCCGCGCCCACGTTGCCGAAGAAGAAGGTGCAGTTAAGGGGATAATTCAGATTTCTCCGTTTAACCGCACCCGCAGCACTTGGCGGATCGATCGCGTCGGAGTAGACCCAGAAGCCCGCAGCAAAGGCATTGGTTCGATGCTGATGCGGTACTGCTTCGAGGCAGTCTGCGAGGCGCGCACGTGGCTGCTGGAGGTGAATGTCGGGGATAAAACTTCCCTGGCTTTGTACCGTCAGAACGGGTTTCAGCCTTTGGCGCAGATGACTTACTGGACGATCGCCCCCGAACGCCTCCAAGAAATGGCCAACTCGACGCCAGATTTGCCCAACCTGCTGCCGGTCAGCAACGCGGACGCTCAATTGCTGTACCAACTCGATACCGCATCCATGCCGCCCTTAGTGCGTCAAGTATTCGATCGGCACATTCAAGATTTCAAAACCAGTTTTTTCGGCGCTTTATTTGAAGGTGTCAGACAGTGGCTGGGAAAAACAGAAGTAGTCACCGCCTACGTGTTTGAACCGCAGCGGAAAGCTGCGATCGGCTATTTTCAGGTGCAGCTATCCCGCAACGGCCAGCAGCCGCACGTCGCCCAGCTAACCGTACACCCGGCCTACACTTGGCTGTACCCAGAACTGCTGTCCCAGATGGCGCGGCTCGTTCAAGATTTCCCAGTTCAAAGCCTGCAACTGGCTTCCGCCGACTACCAACCCGAACGGGAAGCTTATTTAGAGCAATTTGGAGCCGTGCGTCTAGAACACACCTTGCTGATGTCGCGATCGGTGTGGCACAAATTGCGCGAGTCCAAGTTAGTCTCCCTCGAAGGACTCCAGCTATCAGAAGTGTTGCAGAGCTTCCAGCCAACTCGCAAACCCGTACCCGGACGGATGTCCTGGCTCGGCCCCATGGCCCCAGAAGCCCCAGCAGGGCCCGCGTCGTCTGAGATTAAGCCGTTTTTGTTGGACTCAGGAAAAAATCAAGCCGATCGACTTAACCCTTTGAACGGCCAAAATCCCGAATCAGCAGCAACAGATGCTAGCAGCACTTTGCCTCCTTATTTGCCGGAGTTGCCGATCGACGGCGACGCCCAAGAATAAGACCTAATTCCTGATATAATGTCCGGTCAATTAACGGTTTGTAGTGAGGACTTTAGTCCGCATAAATCAGAGGACTAAAGTCCTCACTACAAACCCAAAAAACTCCACTTCTTCCCTTCTTCCTTCGCGTTTTTCGTGTCTTCGCGGTTCGTTAAAAAAATATTTTGCTAAGTAAGAAAGAAGTAAATCTAAATTTCCGCTCAATTAAAGGTTTGTAGTGAGGACTTTAGTCCTTCTTATTCTGCGGACTGAAGTCCTCACTACAAACCTTTAAAAACTCAACTTCTTCCCTTATTCCTTCGCGTTTTTCGTGTCTTCGCGGTTCGTTAAAAAAATATTTTGCTAAGTAAGAAAGAAGTAAATCTAAATTTCCGCTCAATTAAAGGTTTGTAGTGAGGACTTTAGTCCTTATGAAAGAGCGGACTGAAGTCCTCACTACAAACCTTTAAAAACTCAACTTCTTCCCTTCTTCCTTCGCGTTTTTCGCGCCTTCGCGGTTCGTTAAAAAAATATTTTGCTAAGTAAGAAAGAAGTAAATCTAAAATCTAAAAGCGCAAATCTAAAACCTAAAAGCGCAAATCTAAAATCTAAAATCTAAAATCTAAAATCGATAGATTAATGTCCAACAAATTATGGATTTCAGCCCTGGGATTAGATATCGGCAGCAAACGAGTCGGCATCGCCGGGTGTGACGGCACTGGTTTAATCGCTACAGGGATTACTACTCTGGTACGATCGTCCTTCGATCGAGATGTAGCTTATCTCAGAGAGCTCGTGCAAGAGCGGAGAGTGCAAATTTTGGTGGCAGGGTTGCCCTACTCGCTGAATGGAGAAGTCGGCGCTCAAGCCCGACAAGTCCAGAAATACGCCAGTCGCATCGCCTCCGCCTTAGAGCTGCCGCTAGAATACGCCGACGAGCGCCTGACTTCTGTGGGCGCCGAGGAATTGATCCAAGCTCAAGGGATGTCGCCCTCGCGAAATAAGGGTTTGATCGATCGCAAAGCAGCAGCCATGATTTTGCAGCAGTGGTTGGACGAGCGGAGGCAAAAGATAGCCGCAATTCCCAATCCCGATAGGTAGTAACACAGGCGTGATATCCTAGTTGTGCAAGTTTGCTACGCACGCCTGTAACCGTTGACAGAGGAGAGAAAATTCCGCTGTACCCTCGATACTGAAGAAGCACAAAATTGTGATTTTTCCTGAGTGTCGCTTGCGGACTCAACCGAGATTTAAACGCTGCACTCGTCGCAGGCGGAAAATGCCGCGAGTCTCGCGGTTTAAGCTTGTGGACTGGCGATCGCCCGATCGACCAGAATATCGCCACGAAAACTCCTAATTGTCAAGCCAACATTACTGAATTATTGACGGAAAAAAAGATACACGCGATGTCCTCATCCCCATACCGCAAAGAGAATGGCAGTTCCAATCAAGAGTCCGTCACCCTGACGGATGAACTTGGGCGATCGCTGACTTGCAATATAGAATATTCGATGAACTTAGAAGGTCAAGAATACGCTTTGCTGCTGCCGATCGACTCTCCCGTAGAAATTTTTACTTGGCACGGAGACGACGCCGACGAAGCAGCAATTCCTGTAGAAGACGAGACCGAAATAGACCAAATTTTTGATACTGCTAGAGTTGTCCTGCAAGAGCAGAATTTGACGCTCCGGCGCACGGCGGTGACGCTGACTGTGGTTGGCGAATTGCCGGAATTTCCCGACGAGGATTTGGAGCCTAATGCCGATCCTGATGAGGAGTCGGAGTTTGAGGAACTGATGTGGTTGACCAGCTTCTATCACGAAGAACAGGAATATGCCATCTATACACCTCTCGATCCGTTCTTTATTTTGGCTCGAATGAATGATGACGGCAAGCCTGAATTGCTCTCGGAAGAAGAGTTCCAAAGGCTGGAACCGATGTTGCCCATGCTGGAAGACCAGTTCTTTGATGAGCTTGATTAGATATTAATTGCAGGCACAAGGCATGAGGCAACAAGCAGAATCTTTGACTATTTTATAAGATAGTAAACTGCTAGGTCGATCGAACTTTTTCGATATGGCCCCCTCTGCCCTGTCAGCTCTGGCTGTTCAATTCTGCCGCGTGGATGGGGTTTTTTAAAGGGCTGGTATCTGTAACTTTTAGGTCATCAATCGCAGGTAAGTCGATTTTAGATTAAAGAATGAGAGATTTACTCAACAGATGAATCTGGCATCCGTAACTTTGGTCTAAGATTTGGGAATCGATGCTGACGCTCGTGTCGGGGCCCGTATCGATCGCGTGGGCCGTGATTAGTGATTAGTCGTTAGTTAATTGGCGCTTATCGAGGACAAGGGACTATGAGTAAAGAACAACTGACAAAAGGCAGCGCGCGCGAGAGCCGAAAGGGTACTCGGCAAGTTTCTAAATGGTTGTTTTATCTGGCTTTGCTGCCGGCAATTTGGGGAATTGGCGCTTGGCAAGGCTGGGCTTGGTGGAGCTGGGCTTCGGCGCCCCCTAAAGGGGTTGAAACGTCAAATTCCCCGGGAAAGGATGGTGCTGTTTCTATCCAAATCCCCCCCGGTACTTCCAGTCAAAAAATCGGGCAGGATTTAGAGGCCGCTGGCTTAATTCGATCGGCAGGGGCATGGAATATGTGGGCCCGCTGGTTGACGCTGCAAAACCGCGACGGAGGTTTTAAAGCCGGAACTTACCAACTGTCACCGACTCAGCCCCTGAGTGTGGTTGCTGGGAAAATTTGGCAGGGTGAAGTTGTACAGCAGAGTTTCACGATTCCCGAAGGGTGGTCGCTGCAACAAATGAGCGCTTATTTTGAAGCGCAAGGTTTTTTCCCGGCTAAGGATTTTATGGCGGCGGCGAGTCAAGTTCCCTACGCTGAGTACCCTTGGCTGCCGAGCGGCCTGCCTCATTTGGAAGGGTTTTTGTACCCGGATACTTATCAGTTAGACGGCGATGCCGTCAGCCCGCAAGCTGTCATCAAACAAATGCTCGGCCGTTTCGAGCGGATAGCTTTGCCGGTCTTTCAAAAAAATCAGAACAATACTAAGCTGTCATTAAAAGAGTGGGTAACGTTGGCGAGTATTGTGGAAAAAGAAGCTGTGGTTGCTTCTGAGCGGCATCGCATTGCTGGGGTGTTTACCAGCCGCTTGAATAAGGGTATGAAGCTGGGTTCCGATCCGACCGTGGAATACGCCCTCGGCATCAGGCAAACTAAGGAAAAACCTCTAACTTTTAAGCAGGTGGAAACGCCTTCTCCCTACAATACTTATATGAATGTAGGGCTGCCACCAACTCCCATTGCAGCTCCGGGAATCCCCAGTCTGGAAGCGACTCTGGCTCCTGAAAATACAGAATACCTGTATTTTATGGCTCGCTACGACGGCACTCACATTTTCAGCCGCACTCAGGCTGAACACGATGCTGCTGTGGCTCAAGTTGACCAGAAAGTGCGATCGGGTCAATAGATTGCGGTCGGAGCAATACATAAGTAAAAAGTCAAAAGTTACAAAGCCAAAGTCAGAATTATTGACTTTTGATTTTTTACTTTCTCAATGTTGAACTTTCCATGTCTTATTTCTCAATCTAAAATCTAAAATCTAAAATCTAAAATCTAAAATCATTATGACTTGGGGTAAACTACTACAGCCTGACTTAGTTTTAGGCGACTCGATCGTAAATTTAACTTCCGATATTCTGGAGAAATATCAGATCAAAGGATTAGTGTTGGATGTGGATGAAACTCTAGTTCCCATTACAGCAATGAATGCTTCTGAGGAACTCAGCCTGTGGGTGGAAGAAATTAAACCGATAGTATCGCTGTGGCTAGCGAGCAATAATTTAAGCGAAACTCGGATCGGTCGAATTGCTCAATCTTTGAATCTACCTTACATTACTGGTGCGGGTAAGCCGTCGCGCCGCAAGTTGCGAACAGCAGTGACGGCGATGAATTTGCCGGTGGAACAGGTGGCGATGGTGGGCGATCGACTTTTTACTGATGTTTTGGCAGGCAATCGTTTGGGTATGTTTACTATTTTAGTTGAGCCAATGGTGGATGCTGCCTATGCGGTACGCAAATATCCGGTGCGCTCTTTTGAAGTTTGGGTATCTGAAGCTTTAGGGGCTTCTCTTGATAGCAGAAAGTAGTCAGTTGACAGTTGACAGTTGACAGTTGGCAGTTGGCAGAAGAGCCCGCCCGCGGAGTCGAGGGGTTGACAGAAGAGCGCGCTCGCGACTTGCCCGCCCGCGAAGTCGAGGGGAGTCGAAGAGTTGACAGTTGACAGTTGACAGTTGACTCCGAAAGCAGTTGATAGTTGACAGTTGACAGTTGACAGTTGACTCCGAAAGCAGTTGGCAGTTGGTAATTGTTATTTGTTATTGTTGAAGATATCCCAATAATCAGTAACCACTGACTACCGACCACTGACAACTGACCACTAACAACTGACAACTGACCACTAACAACTGACCACTGACTACCGACCACTAACCACTGACAACTGACAACTGACAACTGACAACTGACTAATGACTCAAACTATTGTTGTTAAAATAGGAACTTCGACGCTGACTCGATCGACTACCGGAAACTTAGCTCTGTCAACTATTGCTGCATTAGTCGAAATTTTAGCGGGTTTGCGGCAGCAAGGACATCGAGTAGTGTTGGTTTCTTCCGGTGCGGTGGGTGTGGGCTGCGCGCGCTTGGGCTTGACGGAACGCCCGCGAAATATCGCTCTGAAGCAGGCTGTGGCCGCCGTGGGACAAGGGCGGCTGATGCGGGTGTACGATGACTTGTTCACAACTCTACAACAGCCGATCGCCCAAGTATTGCTCACTAGGGGCGATTTGGTGCAGCGCAACGGCTATGTTAACGCTTACAATACGTTTCAACAACTGCTGAGATTGGGCGTAATTCCGATCGTCAACGAAAACGATACTGTAGCGGTAGACGAGCTCAAATTTGGCGATAACGACACGCTTTCGGCGCTAGTAGCGAGTTTGGTAGAAGCAGATTGGTTGTTTGTGCTCACGGATGTCGATCGGCTGTATTCAGCAGATCCGCGCAGCAATCCCGACGCACAGCCGATCGCCCTCGTAGAAAGTATGGCACAACTCACAGCATTAGACGTGCAAACAGGAGATTCCCGCAGCGGTTGGGGAACCGGCGGAATGGTGACAAAAATTGAAGCGGCGAGAATCGCCACAGCATCGGGAGTGCGGACAGTCATCACCAACGGCTGTTTTCCTGGTAATATCGAGAAAATACTCAACGGAGAGTCGATAGGTACTCAATTCGAGCCGCAACCGCGCCCAGTAAACGCTAGAAAACACTGGATAGCCAACGTCTTAATTCCCGCCGGAAAACTGTATTTAGATGCGGGTGCTGTCAAGGCAATTTTCCACCGCGGAAAATCGCTGTTAGCTGCGGGAATTGATCGAGTAGAAGGAGAATTTCAAGCTGATGATTCTGTGCAGTTGTGCGACGGAGAAGGCAAGCAAATTGCGAGGGGACTTGTAAATTATAGCAGTTTAGAGTTGAGACAAATCCAGGGTTGCAAGTCGGATAAAATTGCTGAAATTTTAGGCTATGCAGGCGTAGAAACTGCCGTACATCGAGATAATTTAGTGATTGTTTAAATCCTTAAGCCATTGTGCATTATAATCCTGACAATTATGTTTATTTAAACTATTGTGGGGTGGGCAGCCCGCCCAAAATATCAATCCACAATAGCTTAACAAACGTCCAAAAAGTCGAGCGCGCGATCGAAGGCAGAAATCGAGGATACTTGCAGCACAGTCTTGCAAGAATTTGTTTGGCTGTGTCCGAAGAGTTCGTTCATCGCTTCGGTAAACAGTTCAAATACATTTTGTGCTAGTTCTAAACCTGCTTGGCGTTCCGCATCAGTAAGTTCTATCTCTGTTACAGCTTGCAACATCTCCGGTGTATCTAAAATGTAATGAGTGTCCAAACCCACATAACCTCCTCCCATATAAACATATTCTTTTTTGATAATTTCCTGTAATTCCATTACCACTTCCAGCGCCGCCTCAAAAAAAACCCTGGCGGTGGCTTCCAGGGCTTCCACTAACACGAGTTTTTGAATGGGAGAGGCATTCCAAGCGTAGCGTTCGAGCACCGAACAGAGCGATCGAGTTTTTTGAGTTTCTTGACCCCAAAGCAGCCTGAAGTCGCCGTAACTCATTAAGTTGTTGAACCCCAAGGTTTCTAGATGTTGCAAATACCGCTGCCAGTAGTAGTTTTCTTTGTAAGTATATTTGTTAATCAGTTCCTGAACCATATTGTTGCTTGAAGATTCTCGGAGGACGTACTTGTTTAAGTCGCTCAATCCCACCGCTAAAGGATCGAGTACAGGCGCAAAAATTAGTCGTTGATTAGGGTGAATATGTTTGTTTGCCATAAATTCAAATAACGGCAATTTGGCAAATTCTTGCTTTTTTTGTGCAATAAATGCTACAATCTCTCTCATAGCTTTTTCCCCTAGCCTGCTGCGCTGTTACTCATTTTTATACCTTCGTTAATTATGTATGTTTTTGAGTATTACTAATTGTGTTTGTTATCATACGTATTTGTATTTAATATCATAGGTAAAAGTGTTTGCAGTCACAGAAACTTGTGATTTGCATCATATTAAGGTAAATTAGCCGATCGAGATTTGCAGAAAAATTAGTTTGAGTCGCTGCTGCTCGCGCTCTCGGTGCGCCGAAGAGGACAATACAGATAAAGGTTGCGCGCAAGTTCCCAAATAACAATTGTGTCTTCTCAGAATTGCCTTTGGGTGCATTGTGAGCTACTCTGTCTTTTGGATCGGTTAAGAAAACAATAGGAGTTAATCTTGGAACGGACTTTTTTAGCGATTAAGCCCGACGGAGTACAGCGCGGACTCGTCGGCGAAATTATCGGTCGTTTTGAAGCCAAGGGCTTTACCCTAGTTGGGATGAAGCTAATCACGGCGAGTCGCGAACTAGCCGAACAGCATTACGCCGTGCACAAAGAAAGACCGTTTTTTGCGGGACTGGTAGACTTCATCACTTCCGGGCCGATGGTGGCGATGGTGTGGGAAGGTGACGGCGTTGTGGCCTCTGCGAGAAAAATGATTGGCGCGACAAATCCTCTAAATTCTGAACCGGGAACAATTCGCGGCGATTTAGCTGTGAATGTGGGCCGCAATATTATTCACGGTTCTGATGCTGTGGAAACTGCGAATCAGGAAATTAGTCTCTGGTTTAAACCTGAAGAATTGAGTGCTTGGACTCCTTGTTTGAGTCCTTGGATTGTGGAGTAGTTTTGATATTCTCCCGATTGTGAATCGGGAGATATTATAAGTTTTAAAATTTAGTGTTTGCACAGGTAAATCCCAGAAACCGGGTTTTTTTCGTTATTTATCGTACTCCACCGAAAATTGTCGTAGAAACCCGGTTTCTCGCCACTCAGCGAGAGAATTCGACGCACACTAATCCCAGAAACCGGGTTGATTCCTATATCTCTCGTACTCCACCCAAATTATTGGCAGAAACCCGGTTTCTCGCCACCCAACGACAGAAATTAGATCACACTAATCCCAGAAACCGGGTTGATTCCTATATCTCTGGTACTCCACCGAAAATTGTCGTAGAAACCCGGTTTCTCGCCACTCAGCGAGAGAATTCGACGCACACTAATCCCAGAAACCGGGTTGATTCCTATATCTCTCGTACTCAACCGAAAATTGTCGTAGAAACCCGGTTTCTCGCCACTCAGCGAGAGAATTCGACGCACACTAATCCCAGAAACCGGGTTGATTCCTATATCTCTCGTACTCCACCGAAAATTGTCGTAGAAACCCGGTTTCTCGCCACTCAGCGAGAGAATTCGACGCACACTAATCCCAGAAACCGGGTTGATTCCTATATCTCTCGTACTCCACCGAAAATTGTCGTAGAAACCCGGTTTCTCGCCACGCAGCGAGAGAATTCGACGCACACTAATCCCAGAAACCGGGTTTCTTCCTATATCTCTGGTACTTAACCCAAATTATGGGCAGAAACCCGGTTTCTCGCCACGCAGCGAGAGAATTCGACGCACACTAATCCCAGAAACCGGGTTTCTTCCTATATCTCTCGTACTCAACCGAAAATTGTCGTAGAAACCCGGTTTCTCGCCACGCAGCGAGAGAATTCGACGCACACTAATCCCAGAAACCGGGTTTCTTCCCTTATTTCTCGTACTCCACCCAAATTATTGGCAGAAACCCGGTTTCTCGCCACGCAGCGAGAGAAATTAGAGCACACTAATCCCAGAAACCGGGTTTCTTCCCTTATTTCTCGTACTCAACCGAAAATTGTCGTAGAAACCCGGTTTCTCGCCACCCAGCGACAAAACCCAATTCATCAAACAAAAAACCGGGTTTTTACCAAAACCCGGCACTCATGAACACAAGCAATATTAAGACTCCTCAAACCTCAATTCTTCAATAACTTCATTCCCATTTTCACCTTGTCCAAAATCGTCTTTTGCGAGACGCAAGTAATCAGACACAGCTTGCCGCAATTCAAAGTATCGCGGCGGACTTCCTGAGCTTTTTCGCCGTACCAAATCTCGCGGGCGCTGGCTTCTTTCACGTTCCCAATCACGGGATATTCGTCGCACAACTTCACATCGCCGCGCGTGTCAATCCAGTAATTACGCAGTCCAACGCGACAAGGACGAGTTGAATCAGGAGCTTTTTCTTCCTGGAAGTGCGGCATCATCAAGCGCAACACTTCATCGCTGTTCATAATTGGCGCGCCGTTTTTCTTCATCTCAATTAAGCGCTCAATTACCTGCGAAAATTCTTCTCTGTCTGCTTCTTCAACCCACAATTCCGAATATGTTTCAGGCGTCCAACGGTTGACTGGCTGGAAGTTCACCGTCGTAGCTTCAATTCCCTTCGCCCAAGTGACAATTTCTTCTAGGTGGCGGAAGTTGAGCCTGTTGATAGTCGGTTTGACGTTGATCGGAAACAGGACGTTTTGTTTTTCTTGTTCTTCGCGCAGATAACCGATTCCTTTGGAAAGTCTGTCGAACAATCCGGGTTGACCGCGCAAATAGTCGTGCAATTCTGCGTTTGGCCCGTCAACGGACATATTCACATTAAAAGGGCGCGCCGCTACAGTTTTTGCTGCATTTTCGCGAGTCATGCAGTAGCCGTTGGTGGTGACACCGGCGTGGATGCCGTTTTTGTTGGCAAATGTCAGCAAGTCTAGAAAACCTTTCTTAATATAAGGTTCGCCACCGCTAAAGTTGATGGAAAATTCGCCGACAAATTCTTTGACGCTCAAGAGGGCATTTTGCCAATCTTCGATGGTCATTTCGTCTTTATATTCTTTGAGGCGCCAATACTCGCACTGACGGCATTTTACATTGCAGTGCTCGTTAACAATCCCGTAAAAAGTGACTGGGCTGGTCATGTCTAGCCCTGTATTGATCCGCAACGATTCGGCTACTGCGCTCTTGGTGTGCTTGACGCCCAGTCTCGATAGTGTTAAAGCATCCATGTCTTATTTACCTTACGTTTTGTTGTTTAAGTCAATTTATCGAACTCAATTGTTTACGTATTATTACGTATCGCTGACCTCTGACTGATTACGTATTCTTTTGGAGTACGTATGCACCATCCTAATCGTTACTTTTGGGTATGGCTAGATGTTTTTGAATTTTTTATAATGTTAAGGCTTGTAACACATTAAAATTACTAATCAATGAGGCAAGATTTCCTGTTCAAAGAGGAGCAGAGCTTAATAATTTGCAACTATATAGAAGCTTGAGATTGAGTTAAAGCCCAAAATTATCATGGTTTATTTAAATCAAGTTACACAGCTTAATAATTATTGCAAGTAAAATTACTTAAGTAGGCTGTGTGAATAACTTAAAATTATCGTGTAATAAGCGAGCTGTACAGCATAGGGCTTCACACAAGCTTTACAATAGGAGGGAATATAAGTATTTCAACAGCAAAAAATGGCGACAAACATGGGACGATATTTGCAGGTACTGAAATTGTTCTGGGGTGCGGCGATCGCAGCCGAGCTCGAATATCGCATCAATTTTGTCCTGGCGACCCTCAGCAGCCTCGGAAATCTTGCAGGCAGCTTGTTTGGGCTGTCGCTGTTCTACCGTACAGGCTACAGGTTTTCGGGCTATTCATGGGAACAAGCTTTAGTTGTACTCGGCATTTTTACGGTTTTGCAGGGGTTTTCGTCAACCTTTCTGGCGCCCAACCTCAGCCGTATTGTCGATCGAGTGCAGCAAGGTACTCTGGATTTCGTACTCCTCAAGCCGATTAGTTCGCAATTCTGGCTATCTGCAAACACCGTTTCCCCTTGGGGAATCCCGGATTTAATCTTTGGTGCCCTATTGCTGCTGTATGCTGCCAATAAATTGGGAGTAGAAATTGGCAACTATTTTTTAACAGCAATCCCGCTGTTATTTGGAACTATTACTCTTTACAGTATCTGGTTTATGCTCGGTGCAACCAGTATTTGGTTTGTCAAGATTTACAATGTTACTGAAGTTCTGAGAGGATTGTTAGAAGCAGGTAGATTTCCGATGGCTGCTTATCCCGCAGCTTATCGATTTTTCTTTACCTTTGTGGTTCCTGTTGCTTTCTTGACGACTGTGCCGGCAGAAGCCATGCTTGGCAGAGGTGAGATTGTTTGGATCGCAGGGGCTGGTATTTTGGCGATCGGGCTGTTAATTTTCTCCCGGTATTTCTGGCAATTTGCACTCCGCTTTTACACCAGTGCTTCCAGTTAAGGTAAGTAGCGTTGGCTGATGCGCGCCCAAAGATTATCTGTGATGTTTGATGGCAAAAACGAGAGCAGCTTTGACCAGTGGGGAAAAGTCAATAAAAATATATATAGCCTTGTTCACAAAGATGGGGTACAGGAATTTTAGATTTTAGATTTTAGATTTTAGATTGAGGAATTGAGGAATTGAGGGATTGAGGGATTGAGGGATTGATTGGTAAGTCCCTCTTTTTTTTGATAAATGCTGTACAGTTTAAATGCAGTAACGACAATTTTTTTTCACCCTATCTAGTTATCTCCTCAAAAAAGCAGTAAAATTTCAAGATATCCTTGAAATCTAAACTCTCAATCAACCACCCAAACGAGGGCCAACGAATGAAAAGAAAAAGACTGGGCAACAGTAATTTCAATATATCAGCGATCGGTCTTGGATGTATGCCAATGTCCTTAAGCGGCCGGCCGCCCGAAGCGCAATCAATTGCGGTCATTCATCGCGCCCTCGATTTGGGTGTCACCCTAATTGACACCGCAGATTCCTATTGCGAAGATCAATCGGACAAACACCACAACGAACACCTCATTGCCAAAGCTTTGCATGAGTACACGGGAGATATTCGGGCAGTTACTATCGCCACGAAAGGCGGCTTAATGCGGCCTCAAGGTGCTTGGACGCGCAACGGCAATCCCCACCATTTGCGCAAGACAATTCGCGAAAGTTTTGAAGCTTTGGGTGGCAATCAGCCGATCGACCTTTGGCAATACCACTCGCCCGATCCAGCCTATACAATCGAAGCAGCCCTAGCACCCGCAAAAGAAGCAGTAGAAGCAGGAATGATTCGATTTATCGGAGTTTCCAACTTTTCTGTAGAACAGATCAAACGCGCCCGCGATACGGTAGAAGTTGTCTCGGTGCAGAATCAGTACAATCCGTGGCACAGACAGCCGGAATCCGACGGCGTACTGGAATATTGCGAAGCTGAAAAATTGACATTTTTTCCCTGGAGTCCTTTGGGGGGAAGCCGTCGGGCGACTAGCTTGCAAGATATGCCTGCGATCGCCAAATTAGCTGCTGAAAAAAACGTTTCAGTTTACTGTATAGTGTTAGCCTGGTTGATGGCAAAATCGCCTTGTGTCGTTCCGATTCCCGGCGCGACAAAATTATCGAGCATTGAAGACTCCCTAAAGGCGATCGAAGTTAAATTGACAGACGAGGAATTGCAACAAATTGCAGCAAGTTAAATACGTAAGCTGTTGGGCGTTTAAGTTGCAGGTTTGGGGTGGGGTTCAAAGCCTACCCCACAATAATTTGATTGTGGTTTGAAATACAATTAAATGCTGCAACAGCTTATAAAGCCAGAAATTTAATTAATTGTGTTACCGTCATCACAGGGGATTTAAGCCCCCACCTTTAGGTGGATTGTTTTTAGGAAGGGGCTTAAATCCCCTACCTGAAAACTTCGCACTCCGAAGTCAACCCCTCGACTTCGCGGGCGGGCTCTTCTGTCAACTGTCAACGGTCAACTGTCAACTGTCAACTGTCAACTGTTAACGCTTTTTGAGGAATTGGGCTTTATGGAAGTCAATCAAGTGAATGCCGATCGAGACGTAGCAATTGAACATCAAAACGTACCTGTCGCCCATGAAGGACTGCACAATTTTTTATACAGTTCCGACTCAGAACACAGCGCAGCAGCCGCTATTTCTGCATTAGAAAATGACGGGACGCAAGTAATGTCGATCGATACGTGGCGGACTTTAGCAACTAACGCCAAAGTCGCCGGCGTTTATGCTGTCACGGATACTTCCGGCAATACTCAGTATATCGGTTATTCGCGAAATATCCTGCTTTCAGTCAACGGTCACATTGCCCAAAATGGGGCGGAAAGTTGCGCTTTTGTGCGGGTGCAAACTTTCAAATTTCCGAAGCGGGAAGAAATGGAAAGTTTGCGGGATGCTTGGATTGCAGAACTCGGCAGCATTCCGCCTGGAAATGGTGCAGACAGCGAGATGTGGGCGAGTACGGTAGGTCAAGCAGCGCGATCGGCAATGTCGGCCGCAGAACAACAAGCCTATGAGGAAAAGAAGCTAAAATTGCGTAAAGCAATGGCAGATTCAAGTCTTACCAAAGAGTTGGAAACAGCGGCTAAAATTGATGGGGGACAACATAAGCATCTGGAAGATGTTGTTAATAATAACGATGATTGGAGTGCGGTAATTCAATCGCAAACCCAGGAAACAAAGTCTGAAAAATAATATTCGTGAGTCTACCAACTTTCGTTTATCGTAAGTACGCGCTCTAATTTCTGTCGTTGGGTGGCGAGAAACCGGGTTTCTACGAAAATTTTGGGTTGAGTACGAGAAACCTAGTCAGAAACCCGGTTTCTGAGATTAGGGTGCGCTCTAATTTCTGTCGTTGGGTGGCGAGAAACCGGGTTTCTGCGACAAATTTCGGTTGAGTACGAGAGATATAGGAAGAAACCCGGTTTCTGAGATTAGGGTGCGCTCTAATTTCTGTCGTTGGGTGGCGAGAAACCGGGTTTCTACGAAAATTTTGGATTGAGTACGAGAAACATAGGAAGAAACCCGGTTTCTGAGATTAGTGCGAGTAACCTTTTTTCCGTTCAGTAACTAAGGTCAAACTTACCCATTCACCCTTGTCATTGTAACTGCGAATCATCCGAAATCGCAAGTTAGGTTCTACCAACCAACCAGCCTCAAAAAATATAGGTTTTCTGGATTCAACTTTCACCGGACAAGTGCAAGAACCGCCGTCAGGAAGCAGCAAAACTTGCACGGGCGTTGAACCTTCGTTAAACTTAATCACAGAACCGTCAATGCTACCGCTAGAACTGATAACATTAGCATTGCTACCAAAAGTAATTTTCTGCATTAGCCGATCGCCATTTGGCAAATCCAATTGCAGTTTGGTAGAATAGCGATCGGCTGAACGCCCGTCTGGATACATTGTCACGGCCTCGCCTTCCCATTCTCCCAGCAAATCGCCAACCGTTAAAGGCGGACGTTCGGGGACGTTTTTATCAAGCTGCTTTTCCCGAATTAAGGTAAGTTGGGATAAATTACCGTCGGTAGTGTAGAGTTGAACAAAGCGCAATCGGCGATAATTGTAGATAAAACCAAACTCGGCACCAGACTCAGAATAAGGCGATAGTTGAATAGTTCCCTGACAAAAATTCCCATCCTCAAAAAATAGGATATCTCGTCCCAAACTTTGATATTCTCGAACCAGTTCGCTGACTTCCGGTTCGCCGACACCGCTAGGATTTGGAGAAAAGCGGCGCAGTTTCAACCGCACAGTTTTGTTGTCATTGAGTCCTTCAAGAGAAATAATGCTGGGAGTATCTTTAATTACCTCTCCCCGCGTTGATAGCTGAGTGAAGGAACCGTGCCATTCTCCCAAGTTTTGCAGAAAGTTTTCCCACTGCGCTACCATATTCTTACCTTTGGATATATGTCTAAAAATAGAATTATAACTCTGCTGACGGATTTTGGGTTAAGCGATGTTTATGTGGGAGTGATGAAAGGTGCGATCGCCCAAATCAACCCGCAGTTAAAAGTGATTGACATTACGCACCAAATACCCTCTCAAAATATTGCGGCGGCGAGGTTTTGTTTAATGACTGCTTTTGCTTATTTTCCGCCAGAAACAGTACATATTGCGGTCGTCGATCCGGGCGTGGGTAGCAACAGACGCGCGGTGGCGGTGAAATGTGCTAATTGCTTCCTTGTCGGGCCCGATAACGGGTTGTTTGGCGGGGTGTTGAGTCGGGAAAGTGCGATCGCATCTGTGGAACTCACCAATCCGCAATATTGGCGCACACCCGCACCCAGCAGTACGTTTCACGGTCGCGATATTTTCGCCACAGTGGGTGCTCATTTGGCGAATGGGGTGCCGCTGGAAGAGTTCGGACAGGCGATCGATCCTGCGAGTTTAGTGCAGCGACAGATACCAAATTGCGCCGTTACAGCCACAGGTGCGACTGGTTTTGTTCAATATGTCGATCGCTTCGGCAATCTAATTACTAATATCCCGAATAATTGCATTACAAACAACAATTGGTCAGTGACAATTAGCAATAGTTACGCTCCAATTCACATACCCAGCGGTAAAACATATAGCGACAGCAAGCCTGGGGATTTAATAGCAATAACTGGTTCTGACGGTTGGCTAGAAATTGCCGTTAATAGCGGCAGCGCTCAATCCGTTTTGCAGTTAGAAGTAGGAGATAAAATAGAAATAATATTATCTCCACTTCTCAAACCATCACCCTAAAATAGGTTCGTAGTGAGGACTTCAGTCCGCATTCAACAAGAAAAAATTCGCATTTCAAACGCTCAAACCATCACTATAAAATAGGTTCGTAGTGAGGACTTCAGTCCGCCTTCAATCAGAGAAAGATCGCAGGCCGAACGCTCAAACCATGACCATAAAATAGGTTCGTAGTAAGGACTTTAGTCCGCCTTCAATCAGAGAGGACTAAAGTCCTTACTACGAACCTATTTATTCATCTTAAGAGGACTTCATTCCGCCTTCAATGAGAGAGGACTAAAGTCCTTACTACGAACCTATTTATTCATCTTAATTTGAGATTTTTTCGCAAAATCAACAATTGTTTCGCGATATTTGCTGCTGTTAAAAAAAGCATCTCCATTATTATGCTTAGCATTAGGAACCAGCAAAATTTGCTTAGGTTCATCAGCAGCAGCATACAACTTATTACTCATCGCGGCGGGAATCAAAGTATCAGCAGTTCCGTGAACGAACAAAACCGGAATTTTGAGCAATTTGACTTTATTCAAAGAATCAAACTTTTGTGTCAGCAGCAGCCGCACCGGAAACAGCCGCATCAAACTTTGGCGTTCTACCATATCCAGCATCGAAGTGAAGGAACTTTGAACAATTAATCCCGCAGCTTCTGAATGTGCAACTGCTAATTCTACAGCAACAGCGCCTCCGAGTGAATGACCGTACAAAAAGATTTCGCTAGGCGACAATTGCCGCTGTTTGACTAAATAATTATAAGCTGTTTCTGCATCTTCATAAACCTGAGCTTCGCTGGGAAAATGACCTTGACTGCGCCCGTAACCCCGGTAATCTATAAGCAATACCGAAAAACCCAATTGTCGCAGGCGGTAAGATTGATTGATATTCGTACCGATGTTAAAACCCTTACCGTGCAGGTACAATAGGGTTCCTAGCGGCTGTGGATTGGCGGCTGGCAGCCACCAACCGTGAATTTTGTCTGTTTTTGCCGTTTTGGGCGATCGCCCGTTAAGTGGCAACCAGACCTCTTCGTAGGGGATGTTGAAAGCATCGGGTGTTTTGGCAATCGCACCTGTGGGACTAAAGATGAGACGAGTTTGCAGGCTAAACAACAGTATACAAGAGACGATATAGGCGATCGACCAAAATTTCACCAAAAATAATATCCATTTATGCAAATGTCTGTATTTCTTTGGTAATTTGCTCATGGCGGTACAATAAACTATCGGTGATTTAACAGCATAAAAAATAAATATTATCTCCCTTAAAGCACCAACAAAATCGGTTTGTAGTGAGGACTTCAGTCCGCGCTAAAGAAGGACTAAAGTCCTCACTACGAACCATTGACTTAGCTAAAGAAGGACTAAAGTCCTCACTACGAACCATTGACTTAGCTAAAGAAGGACTAAAGTCCTCACTATGAACCATTGACTTAGCTAAAGAAGGACTAAAGTCCTCACTATGAACCATTGACTTAGCTAAAGAAGGACTAAAGTCCTCACTATGAACCATTGACTTAGCTAAAGAAGGACTAAAGTCCTCACTACGAACCATTGACTTAGCTAAAGAAGGACTAAAATCCTCACTAGGAACCATTGACTGCAAGTATCAGAAACCCGGTTGAGTTCAAAAACCGGGTTTCTCCTATTTATCCAGCTACAACGAAATTAACCAACTTTCCAGGAACCACAATCACCTTTTTAATCTCCTTACCTTCCAGATGGCGCTTCGCCAAATCAGACTCACGGGCGTAGTTTTCCAAAGCAGCTTTATCCGCGCCAGAAGGCACTTGAATAGTGCCGCGCGTCTTACCCATAACTTGAATTACCAGCGTAATTTCATCGGTAACTAAAGCAGACGGATCGGCAACAGGCCAAGCTTGCAAGTGGACAGATTCGCTGTTACCAATCAACTGCCACAATTCATCAGAAATGTGCGGTGAAAAAGGCGCTAACAGCAAAATTAAAGTATTGATTCCTTCTGCATAAACAGGCGAATCCTTACATTTAGCATCAGCCAGCGCATTGTTCAATTTCATCATTTCGGAAACAGCAGTATTGAACTGATACTCGCCCTCCAAATCTTCTCGAACCTCCTTAATTGCAGTGTGAATCGCCCGCCGCAAATCCTTCTCAACTTTGCTCAGCGCATCTTTCTCACCCGCTTGTAGGGGCGGTGCCCCCTGGCCCGCCCTGTCTAGTGCAGCAAACTCTGTTACCAAGCGCCAAACGCGATTTAAAAAGCGAAATTGTCCTTCCACATCAGCGTCATCCCACTCTAAATCCTTCTCCGGTGGTGCCTTGAATAAAATAAACATCCGCGCCGTATCAACCCCATATTTCCCCATAACTTCCAAGGGGTCAACACCGTTGTATTTAGATTTAGACATCTTCTCATAGAAGACTTCCAAAGCTTCTCCTGTTTGCGGATCTTTAGGATTTTCGGGGTCTACATCTGATGCAGCAACGTATTTGCCAGTTACAGGATTTTTGTAAGCTTTTGCTTGTACCATGCCTTGGGTTAATAGGCGTTTAAATGGTTCATCGCAATTGATTAAACCCCGATCGCGCACAACCTTCGTAAAGAACCGCGAATACAGCAAATGCAGGATTGCGTGCTCGATTCCGCCGACATATTGGTCTACCTGCATCCAATCATTCGTCTTCGCCGTATCAAAGACTTGCTCTGAATTTTGAGCATCAGGATAGCGCAAAAAATACCACGATGAATCCATAAAAGTATCCATCGTATCAGTTTCGCGCTGCGCCGGAGTGCCGCAACTCGGACAAGGAACGTTTACCCATTCCGGCATTTTTGCCAAGGGCGAACCTTTGCCAGTAAATTGTACATTTTCCGGCAATAATACGGGTAAATCCGATTGCGGGACGGGGACTGTGCCGCATTTCGGGCAGTGAATTACCGGAATCGGAGCGCCCCAATAACGCTGACGAGAAATTAGCCAATCTCTCAAGCGATATTGTACTCGCGCTTTGCCACAACCTGAATTTTCGGCAGCTTGAATAATTGCGGCTTTACCTTTAATTGAATCCATCCCGTTGAAGCTTTGGGAATTAATCATAATTCCTGGTTCGGTGTAAGCTTCCGTCAGCGGATTTTCATCATCATCGACAATTACTACTTTAATTGGTAGTTCATATTGATTGGCAAATTTGAAATCTCGCGTGTCGTGGGCGGGTACTCCCATGACTGCGCCGGTGCCGTATTCGTACAGCACATAATCGGCAATCCAAATCGGGATTTCTTCATCGTTGAAAGGATTGATTACTGTACCACCTGTGGGGACGCCGCGCTTCGGTTTGTCATCGGCCGTGCGATCCATTTCGCTTTGCAATGCAACTTCTTTGATGAAGGTATCAACAGCAGCTTTTTGGTCGGAGGTGGTCACGAGCTGAGTTAACGGATGTTCCGGTGCTAAAACAACGTAACTCACGCCATAAATTGTATCGGGACGGGTCGTGAAAACGGCAATTTTTTCATCCATGCCGACAATCGGAAATTCTAAGTAAGCGCCGACTGATTTACCAATCCAGTTGGCTTGCATTAATTTGACTCTTTCGGGCCAATCTGGCAATTTATCTAAGTCGTTTAATAACTGTTCGGCGTAATCGGTAATTTTGAGGAACCACTGCCGCAATAATTTGCGCTCGACTTTGGCACCGGAACGCCAGGAACGACCCTCGTTGTCTACTTGTTCGTTGGCTAAGACAGTTTGGTCGATCGGATCCCAGTTAACTGCGGCTTCTTTCTGATATGCTAATCCTGCTTCTAAAAATTGCAAAAACAGCCACTGAGTCCACCGATAATAATCGGGAGAACAGGTTGTAACTTCTTTTGTCCAGTCGAAAGAAATACCCAGGCGGCGAAATAAGCCTTTCATCTGGGAAATATTTTGATAAGTCCATTGTGCGGGGGGAATTCCGCGCTCGATGGCCGCATTTTCTGCCGGCAAACCAAAAGCGTCCCATCCCATGGGATTGAGTACGCGATAGCCTTGCATCCGCTTGAGTCTGGCAATTACATCGATGATTGTGTAGTTGCGGACATGGCCCATGTGCAAGCTTCCCGACGGGTAGGGGAACATGGATAAAGCATAAAATTTAGGCTTTTCGGTATCTTCCGGCATTTGGTCTAAGTTTTGCTCAGCCCATGTCTGTTGCCATTTTTCTTCTATGGATTGGGGGTTGTATCTGGAGTCCACAGCAATTGCTCCGTGCAGAGTTTAATAAAGTTGGCTTCAGTATTTTTGCACATTCATGGGGCCGCGATTAGGATTCTTTTGCACCCCCAAGGATTTTGGCTCTAATATCTGTATTATATATTGTAGTATACGGGATTTGCGATCGGGGGCTATTTCTCGGTTAAAAGAATGAGACTTATGCACGGGTGGTCAGAAACCGGGTTTTTTCGAGAAATTTTCGTTACAGTCGGTAAAATCTCAAAAAACCCGGTTTCGAGGAGTCGGAAATGTGTGTTCAGAAACCGGGTTTTTTCGAGAAATTTTCGTTACAGTCGGTAAAATCTCAAAAAACCCGGTTTCGAGGAGTCAGAAATGCGCGCTCAGAAACCGGGTTTTTTCGAGAAAACTTCGTTACAGTCGGTAAAATCTCAAAAAACCCGGTTTCTTTGGTCTTGATGGGTAAGTCCTAAAACCAGAAAAAACCGCAATCCCCAGAAACCGGATTCATCAAAAAAACCAGGTTTCTTAGCATTGATTATGGTTTAAATGCTATCGGGATCGATGTTCAATTCGCGCAGTTTGGCGGCTAAACGTTCGGCGCGTTGAAATTCTTGTCCGGCGCGCTGTCGCTCTAATAGCCGCTGTGCATTTGTTTCGGAAGGGGAAATAAACTTTTCTCCATCAGGTTTATAAATTTCTAATCCTTCTGAGCCTAACTCAAACCGCACTCCCAGTCTCGGACTAATCCATCCCTCCATCTGTTCAATTACTTCTAAGCTTCCTTCAATTATTTGCCAACCTTCCAACTCATTTCTTTCTGGATCGTAAAGGTAATATTCTTCGACTCCATAACGATAGTAAAATGAAAGTTTTTTGTTCATTTTTGTGTTGCTATCGTTGTGGGAGCGAATCTCAAAGACGACTTGCGGGGCAATATTGTCTTCGCGAGATTGTATGTAGGAACGTCGATCGCCTTTTGGTCTGCCAAATATCACCATCGTATCCGGTGCTTGAGAAATATCTGGTCTACCTTCAACCGGATACCACAGTAAATCGGCTGCTATAAATACGTTGGGGTCATCTTGAAACAGCGATTCGCAACCTTCTTTGATTGTGACAATTAATTTGTATTGTATTGTGCTGTCTGCCATTGGTTGACCGTCGCTCGATGGATAAATAATTTCTTCGGTTGTGACTTGCATATTTGTTATCTCCGAGAAGTATCTCTGCTTGATTATACTATTGTTTGAAGTAGGGATATCGGGTGAGGATACGGCAGTGTCGTTTCCCTACCGAGAATATTCAAAATAAGGAGCAGCGACGCTTTAAAGCTTCTTGCAAAATAGTATTATACAGTTTTTCCTTGACAGTATATGCTCCGAATCTTTCCAAGTGCGGATTGTTCATTTGAGCGTCGAAAAGTAGATAAGATCGATCGCGCAATCTCTCCACCAACTTCACCATCGCCACCTTAGAACCCTCGGGAATCCGGTAAAACATCGATTCCCCAATAAACGCGCCGCCTATAGACAATCCCAAAATACCGCCCGCCAATTCGTCGCCGCACCAAGTCTCGAAGCTGTAAGCCCAACCAGCCTCATACAAACCCCAGTAAATCTGCTTGAGCTCCTTAGAAATCCACGTTGTTTCTCGATCGGCACAACCCTCAACCACCGCCCCAAAATCGCGGTTCACAGCCACAGAAAACCGATTTTGATTCAAGGCCCGGCCCAGCGATCGCGGATAGGTAAATCTCTCATCCAGCGGTATCAGCGCCCGCTGGCGGCTGGAATACCACCCCAGACTCTCCTCGCCATCATTGGCCATCAAGAAGTAGCCTTGCGCGTATCCCTGTATAATTGACGGTATATCATATTGCATAAATTTATCAGTAGTCATTTGTCGGCTAACTTTTCAAAGTCAACATTAGCAATTAGGAATAATCATGTCTGAAACCATCCAACCTATTACCTTGCCGCCCGCCCAAAACCCCGAACAAGAAAGCCAATGGCTGCAAGAAACACTCCTCGCATGGCTAGACTCCGAGTTTATCCCAGAAGCCGCGAACCAGCAAATAGCTAAAAGAGCCGCCCAAATCTACCTCCGCCAGCGCATGGAAGGCGAAAACGATTTGGGTAGCCTCGTAATTGCGATCGTCACCGAAATGCAGGCCTATGATTTTTCTAAAAGCTTTTATGGCGAATTTGCGATCGCCAATGCCGTCAGCGACTTATTACTCGAAAGTCTCGGCATCGATAAATGCTGCGGCCAATGAAGCAAGAAAGAGGCAGAAGGAAGAAGGAAGAAGGAAGAAGGAAGAAGGAATAAAGTCTGAAACAAAAATAAACCCAAATATAATCTTGCCGATTATTCATAAGTTTTTCTTCATTCCTTCTTCTTTCTTCCCTCTCTCGCAACGATAACTAAACCCTTCTTTCTTCTATCCGTTAAATCCGTTAAAAAATCCGTTGCCGAACTTCCTTCTTGTTGCTACCAGCTAGACTTCACAACACCGGGCAAGAGACCTTCGTGAGCCATTTCTCGCATCATGTTGCGAGAGAGCCCGAAATCGCGGTAGTAACCTCTGGGGCGACCAGTTGCCCAGCAGCGGTTACGCAAGCGAGTCCGCGAACTGCCACGGGGTAGCTGTTGCAGTTGGCGGTGAATCGCCATTTTGTCCATCTGATTCGCAGCTTGGTCGAACTGGTCTTTCAGGTCTTCGCGCTTGTCAGCGTACTTGTCTACGAGTCTTTGGCGCTTTTTCTCGCGCTCGACCATGCTCTTTTTAGCCATAATCTGTTGATATCCTTAGATAAATCACAATCTGTCATTTTACTATATTTTGGTGGTTTTAGATCACTTTTATTTAAATTAGTTTTTTTGTTAACAAGATTTTTGGTAACAGGCAAGATGTCATTAGTGTGAACTTAAGCTTAAAAAATTTTATATCTCTCGTTCACATCAGAGGCCATATCCCCCTAAATCCCCCTGAAGAAGGGGGACTTTGATTTATTTCTAGTTCCCCCCTTTTTAAGGGGGGTTAGGGGGGATCTAGCTCCGTTCAGAGGCCATATCCCCCTAAATCCCCCTTAAAAAGGGGGACTTTGATTTATTTCTGGTTCCCCCCTTTTTTAGCGGGGTTAGGGGGGATCTAGCTCGGAATTGTGGAACAGGCAAGATGCCTGTTCCTGAAATTAGTGCAAAATCTAACTATTAGCAGAAGGACACAAATCTGCAAGTTCGCAAATATTGCAAATCGGCTTTCTCGCATTACAAACTGCCCTACCGTGATACACCAATCGAATTGACCAATTTTCCCAATCCGGCTGTGGCAACAATAGCATCAAATCCCGCTCGATCCGAATTGGATCGGCGTGTTCGGTCAATCCCAAACGCTGACTCAAACGCTTGACGTGAGTGTCTACCGTCACGCCCTGATGAATGTCAAAAGCGTGGGCGAGGACGACATTAGCTGTTTTGCGCGCGACTCCGGGCAATTCTAGCAGCAGTTCCATTTGCTGCGGTACTTGATTGTTGAATTTGTTGACGATCGCCCAACAAGCAGCTTTAATATTTTTAGACTTATTCCGGTAGAAACCAGTCGATCGCACGAGACGCTCCAATTCATCTAAATCAGCATTTGCCAAAGCCTCCGCATCCGGGAAACGCTCAAACAACGCCGGCGTCACCAGATTGACTCGCTCATCCGTACACTGGGCCGCCAGAATCGTCGCTACCATCAACTGTACGGGAGTTTCGTAGTTGAGAGTGCAAGGGGCTTCTGGATACAGCCGTTTGAGGCGAATCAGAATTTCGAGCGATTTTTGTTTTAAACTTAACTTTTTAGTCATTGGTCATTAGTCATTTGTCAGATCAAAAACGGTTCGTAGTGCGGACTTTAGTCCGCAAAATGCTACGGACTAAAGTCCGCACTACGAACCTTACTGATTGCAGTCAATCGATCGAACTTGATCTGAGTCATTTACAATTGATTGAGATCGATTCCCATGTCTCGGAGTCTAGCTTCTAAAGCTTGCGAGCGCGATCGTTCTTGCTCCAGCATAGTTTCTGCTTGTTGAGCCCTTTGCCGTTCTTGCTCAGCCCTTTGCCGTTCTTGCTCAGCCCTTTGCCGTTCTTGCTCAGCCCTTTGCCGTTCTTGTTCAGCTCTTTGCCGTTCTTGTTCAGCCCTTAATTCTGCTTGTTCTCGAAGTTGAGCGAGTTCCACAAAACTCACAAACGGTGTTCCATCAGGCTTGAATATTTGCAGTTCAGTTTCTGATACTTGAAACCGCACTCCCATTCTTGGACTTACCCAGCCATTTACTTCTTCGACTGCTTCTAATCGATCCTCTCGCCGCTGCCATATAGTCAAATCTACAGTTGCTGGATCGTAAAGATAATATTCTTCTATCCCGTACTGTTCATAAAATCTCAGCTTTTGCAGCATCGGAGTCAGCCGATTTCCCCGCGACCAAATTTCAAACACGACTTGCGGTACAATATTTTCTTCGTTCCACTGTTGGTAGGAACCTCGATAACCTTTCGGTCTTCCAAAGGCTACCATCACATCTGGCGCTTGAGCAATTTTGTTATTTCCTTCTACTGGATACCACAGTAAGTTTCCCGCTACGAAAACATCAGCTATGCTCGCAAATAACAGTTCTAAGTTTTCTTTAATCCAAACGATCAATCGAAACTGTTCGGTATTGTCTGACATGGGTTCGCCGTTATCGTCTGGGTAGATGATTGTTGCTTTTTCGGGAGATTGCAGTTGTGTAACCATTGCTATTTCTCCAATATTACTGGTTAATTTATTATATTACTCAGCAGTCACCAGTCTTGTAATGACTAATGACTGCTCCCAACTGTCAACTGTCAACTGTCAACTGTCAATTGTTAACTGACTACTGCTGTCGGAGAGTTCGCATCAAATCAAAGCCAGCCAAATTAGCAGTATCGCGAACAATCAAGAAAATTCCCAGGCCTAACAACAGCACCAAACCAGTCTGCATCACATTTTCTTGAATGCGGTTCGGTAGAGGCTTTCCCCGCACTCCTTCTATTAACAGAAAAGCTAGCTGACCGCCATCCAAAGCAGGCAAAGGCAAGATATTAATCACAGCCAAATTGATGCTAATTAACACTGCAAACTGAAACAAATTCGCAGCATCCGATCGCGCAATCCCTGCACCAATAGCCACAATAGCGACCGGCCCGGACAACTTTTCGGCAGTCTGACTGAAATTGCTAGCTAACTGGGCAAAACCTTGAAACGTGAGCACTACAATCCGTTCAAACTCTGTCGCGGCTTGGCTAAATGCCTCTACAATTCCGACGCGCTGCCGCACCACAGTACCGTTAGAAGTTAGCTGCACGCCAATTTTACCTTTACCGTCGGCAGACAATTCGGGAGTTACTGTCACCACAAATTTTTGTTCTTCGCGTTGAATTTCTAACGCCAAGGGTTGATTGGGATGATCTTGGATGGCTGAGACTAAAGATTTGATTGATTCGCGGTTCGCACCTAATTCCTTGCCATCAACGGACAGAACAATGTCGCCCGATCGAATTCCCGCTTGGAAGGCCGCCGAACTAACTTCCGCAGCGACTTCCGGGACTTTAACTCCCGGTAGGTAGTTCATGGATGCAGCGCCAACGGTGGTCAATTGCACCACCAGCAGGAAGTAAGCAAAAATTAAGTTGGCAATTACCCCTGCACTAATCACGATCGCGCGATCGATCACAGGGCGGTTGCGGAGCAAATTCGGGTCATTCGGGGGAATAGTGCTGTCGGGATCGTCATCCGGGAAGCCGACAAAACCTCCTAGGGGAAAGGCGCGGAGGGCGTATTCAGTTTCCGGGCCTTGGTACTTCCACAGGATGGGCCCGAAACCGATGGAGAAGCGGTTGACGTGAATGTGTTGAAGTCTCGCCGCCAGGAAGTGGCCGAGTTCGTGAACGACAATCAAGATACCTAAAACTGCGATCGCTGCCAAAACTGACATGAAGGATTCCACTAACACTTTTACTTGACTTTAATTTATTTTAATATCTTTTTAAGATTGATGGCTTCCGACCTGCAAATTTCAGTCAAACTGGAAGATGGTGTTTTTTGTCGGAAGTCCCAGCGGTGCGATCGACCAGACACGGCGGCAAAGCGATCGCGCGATGTACCTGAGTTTACCTCTCAAACCAGTCCCCGATTACCAATTCCCACTTACCAAGAAGAATGGGTTTAAAGCCGACTCCTTACTTGGGGAAAATCAAACAAAATTATTCACTGTTTCAATCCTCTTGCTTTTAGCCAGAGGTAGCCCTCAACAGAAAACTGTCAACCCAAAACCCAGAAGCTGTCAACTGTCAACTGTCAACTGTCAACTGTCAACTGTCAACTGTCAACTGTCAAAGCTGTCAACTGTCAACTGTCAACTGTCAACTGTCAAAGCTGTCAACTGTCAACTGTCAACTGTCAACTGTCAACTAAATTACCAATTCGCAATTATGAAAGACACTTCTTTGAATATTATCGCTATTTCTATCTTCGCCATCACCGTTTCGATCATATTGGGCCCCCTATTCAACATACCAGAGGCCGTACCTGCGATCGCCACCTTTTGCCTCTTGGGGCTAGCCACCCTCGACAGTTTCCAGTGGCAAGGTCAAGGCGGTACAATATTAGTAGATTTGCTGGGGGGAAGTTCTCAAGAAAAGCGCGATCGTATCCTCCACCACGAAGCCGGACACTTCCTCGTAGCGCATTTGTTGGGAATTCCCATCACCAGCTACGCCCTCAACGCTCTTGAAGCATTCAAACAAGGTCAAACAGCCCAAGGAGGCGTCCGATTTGAAGACGAACAACTAGCATCTCAACTCGAAAACGGCACTCTTTCCGTCCAACTTTTAGACCAATACTGCACCGTGTGGATGGCAGGAATAGTCGCCGAAAAATTTGTTTACGGCAGCGCCAGAGGAGGAGCCGAAGACCGCACAAAAATCAGCGCAATTTTAACACAACTGCGCCGTCCAATTTCCGAAATTCAGCTCAAACAAAACTGGGGTTCCCTGCGAGCCAAAAACCTGATCGAAAGCCATCAATCAGCTTACGAAGCCCTAGTCGCAGCTATGGAAAAAAGAGCAACCGTCGCTGAATGCTGCGACATCATCCAGCAAAATTTGTAGCATACAACTTTCCCATTCCTCCTTGTTAAACCCCGTTTATTTGTAAATGTCTCACTCCACCCAGATTTTCCCTGTAAACTGGGTTTAATCGCACAAATTTAGTAACAATCAAACAAATCATGTCACAATCAAAACTTTTCGCAACAAAACTGCAAACAGCCAACCCCGAGCGAGAAAAATTGCTGTGGCTCTTCGGTTTCCGCATCGACCCCGAAACCGAAGTACCTAATCTCTATACTCTCATTGTGTATGGAGAACAAGAACCGCCTTTAGTAGCCGGCGGTCAACTTGTATTTTTTACCCGTCCACAACTAGCGATTAACGCTCTCCAATTGTGCGATATCGATGTCAGCGAACTCGGAACACCACCAACACAAATAGACGCTATTTGCGACATTGCAGAAACCCTGTACTTGCTCGATGCCGAAGATATTGACGAATCAGGGATTATGCTTAACTGTTTGAACGCGCTGTTAAATTTAGTAAAAGTCACATTAACACCAATGCCCACAGAGTACAAGCGCGTGCTTTATGCTTTTGCAGACCACCTGAATATTGATGAAGAATTTGCCAGTTTTTTAGCTGATGAGGATATCCAGCGTTCGGAGATTGTCAATGCTATTTTGTGGTGTGTGGGAGCAATTACAGCAAAATCTAGGTTGCTAACTTAGTAATTTGATGTTTGTGATTATTGATGTCATTTTAATATCAAAACTAAAAAATAAAATTCTTCAAAATCTTAGTTTCAATTAGTCGCTGGGTGAGACGGGTTTATTTCGATTATTGGCGAAAGGCGTCTCTACTATTCAATTCCCAATTCCCAATTCCCAATTCCCAATTCCCAATTCCCAATTCCCAATTCCCAATTCCCAATTCCCAATTCCCAATTCCCAATTCCCAATTCCCAATTACCCAAACCATCCCGATCGCCAAAAAAAACTCAGTATTACAGCCTAACGCGAGTTATACTCCTACTGGAAAGACTGCGACTGCCCAAAAATCCCGAAACAAAAGTTTATGAGCAACACTTCCCCCCCTGAACCAGCCGCCGACAACCCCCAAAGCAAAAAACTCAGTTTCTCCACAAAGTTAGCATACGGTGCGGGAGACCTCGGTCCCGCAATTACTGCGAATGTTCTGGTGTTTTTTCTGCTGTTTTTCTTTACCAACGTGGCGGGTTTGGCTGCGGGGACTGCTAGCAACATTTTACTGATCGGCAAGGTTTGGGATGCGGTAAATGACCCGATTGTGGGGGTTTTGAGCGATCGCACTTCTCATCCCTGGGGCCGTCGCTATCCTTGGATGGTATACGGCGCAATTCCTTTCGGCATCTTCTTCTTTTTACAGTGGATTGTGCCTAGCAAAGATCCCACGATATTGTTTTGGTACTATGTGGCGATCGGCATTTTGTTTAACACCGCCTACACCGCCGTCAACCTGCCTTACACAGCCCTCACCCCAGAATTAACCCAAGACTACAACGAACGCACTAGCCTTAACAGTTTCCGGTTTACTTTCTCGATCGGCGGCAGCATTTTGTCCTTAATTATCGCGCAAATTATCTTTGCCTTAGTTAAAGATGACATCCAAAAATACTTAATATTAGGCGGACTCTGTACAATCATTTCAGTATTGCCTTTGTACTGGTGCTTTTTCGGGACCCGCAAACACGTCCTCTCTCAACTACAAGAAAATCCAATAGAAGACAATTCCACATCCTTGCCGATAGGAGAACAGTTGCGAATTGCCTTTAACAATCGCCCTTTTTTATACGTAATTGGAATTTACCTCTGTTCTTGGCTGGGAGTGCAATTAACTGCTTCGATTTTGCCTTACTTTGTCATCAACTGGATGAAACTGCCACCAGCAACTTTTACCCAAACTGCGATCGCCGTTCAAGGCACCGCACTCGCCATGTTATCTGTTTGGAGTAGAGTTAGCCAACGTTATGGGAAAAAAGCTGTTTATTTTATGGGCATGAGTTTGTGGATTATCGCCCAAGCCGGACTGTTTTTCCTGCAACCGGGACAAGTAGTCCAGATGTACCTGTTAGCAGTTATGGCTGGTGTCGGAGTTTCCACTGCTTATCTCGTACCTTGGTCGATGATACCGGATGTGATTGAACTCGACGAACTCCAAACAGGAGAAAGACGCGAAGGCGTATTCTATTCGTTTATGGTATTGCTGCAAAAAATTGGTTTGGCAGTAGGTTTGTGGTTGGTAGGCCAAGCATTAGAAAGAGCTGGATTTCTTGCCACCGTTCAGGGACAGGCTGCACCCGTACAGCCGGATTCTGCACTGTTCGCGATTCGAGTTGCGATCGGGCCACTGCCCACAATTGCTTTAATTGGTGGCATGATTCTCACATATTTTTATCCAATTACCCGCGAAGTTCATGCAGAAATTTTGTTGAAACTTCGAGAAAAGAAAGCACAGAATCAATAAGCTACAATCAACTTAAGTGACCCAATTTACTGTCCTATTTAGAAATTTATCTGCGTTGAGGATTGATCGGGATCTGTTTCGATCTGGTATCAAAGATTTATGGAATCCAAGTCTAATCAGCCTCACCAAATAACAGCCTGTGGCGCATTTGATACTGCTGTAGCTGTAGCTTCTCCGTCGCCGTCGGATCGCGAATTGTGGCGATGGTTTTAGCAACAGTTGAAAAACCCTGAAACTCCTATTTCTCGACCCAAAAATCACATCGCCCAGCACCATCCTGAAGCCCACAGCCACCTTGAAGCCTAGATTTTTTCGAGATGTCGATCGAGTATGAACTCACAATTTATTAATTTTTATGTCACTTCCTACCGTTGAGAGTAGTTTGTGATAAAATTATCAAGGCTGCACATTATGTATAGTCGAGCAATTATTCTGCTAGTCAAAAAGTTTATAACTAAAAGCAGATACAAATTTTTCTAGCACATGAATTCGATTATTTAGGGTGAGAAAAATCGGCAGTATAATGTTAATTATTATATCTACGTGGAAAATGCAAAACTTTTTAGCTGGTCAGTTCGGGGGTAAGTTAACAGGTGCTGCTGTCGTTGGTGGCGATCGCAAAAATGGCAGAGATGACAAGGCAATACCAGCGCGATCGTTGTGACCCGGGTGTGAGGGCAAATTGTAAAAGTTTGGTAAAGTTATGGTGCGATCGGCGGCCGCGCTCAGCGATATCCGAAAACGCGGGCAGTGCCTTGCAGCAAGCCTAAATACAACCACCACACAGCAGACAGAAACTCAGTCGGATACAACACTCTCTTCAGTTAGTAAAAAAAAATTGGCAGTCGGCACAAAGGGATTTAGTTATTATTGTATGGGTGAAATGCGATCGCCAGAAGTATCAGAAGGAGGGAGAACAGACCGATAATTTCCTGTGATATCCTGAAGTCAATGGTGAAAGCATCAACCAGAAGGCTTGCAAAATAAAGCTGATTTTACCAAAAAAATATCCAAGAGGTCAACATGGAAACAGAACAGGACTCTCATATCGTACCCATTAGCAACCAGAGCCGACAGGTGCAGCAATTTTCCGTTGACGAGGGAGAAGAGTTAAGCGCGGCGCCTCAGAAAGGATTGAATCTCAAGCCGTTGTTCAGGACTTTTGGGCGACAAGCCATAGTTATTATTGGGATTATCGCTCTAGCAGGCGGTGCAGTTTATTTTCAGATCAAGCAAGGTAAGAAAACATATCAAGGCGATTTTCGGATGCTGGTGGAACCCGTGACAACGGAGGCAAGACTTGCCGACGCATCTGCCCTCGCCAATCGCGGCGAGGGGGGGGCAGTGCCTAATCGAGAATTTTTTAGTTTGGACTATGCAACTCAACTTCAAATTCTCCAGAGTCCTCAAATGCTGTCGGCTATTTCTAAACAAGTCAAAAACAAATATCCAGAAGTTACTGAGGAAGTTCTTCAAAAAGGATTGCTCGTGTTGCGCCTCGGAGACAACGAGATTACGCAAACTAAAATTTTGGAAGTTCGCTTCATGGGGCAAGATCATAAATTAGTTGAGTTCGTTTTACAAGAAGTTAAAAAGAAATATTTAAAGTACAGCCTTGACGAACGCAAGACTCGCATTGGTCAAGGTGTTAATTTTATTGAAAAGCAGCTTCCGGGACTCAACAAGCGCGTAAATGACCTGAAGTCGGAGTTACAGGTGATACAGCAGCAGCAAAAGATTACCGATCCTAAAGAACAAGGCGCGCAATTGATCGTGCAAGTTCGCACCGTAGAAACTTTAGAGTTAGAAACTCAAAGGCTGCTGCAAGAACAAAAAACGCTGTACGCTAACTTGCAAAAACAATTAGATTTCACACCAAATGAAGCTATTGCTGCTTCAGCTTTAAGCGAAGAACCTCAATACAAAGAGTTGCTGACTAAGGTTAAGGAAGTAGAAGGTCAGATTGCTGTAGAAACAGCTAGGTTTAAATCTGCTAACCCGATAGTAGAAGCTTTAGAGCGCAAGCGGGCAAATTTAGTAGCTTTGCTCAACCAGCAAACGCAGCGAATTTTGGGGCAAAATTTGGTAGGCACTGAAGCCAATTCTAAAGTTCAGAATTTTCAAAATTCGATTCGCATCGGTTTGATCAAACAATTGGTTGATACTGCTAACCAAGTTCAAGTTTTAGAAGCTCGCAGTCAGGCGATCGCCCAAACTAAAATTAATTTGACCCGACAAGCAAGAGAATTCCCCAGTATAGCCCGCCGCTACAACGAACTGCAACAGCAATTAGACATAGCCTCCCGCAGCCGCGATCAACTTTTAACTCAGCGGGAAACTCTGCGCGTCCAAGCAGCTCAAAGTCAAGTACCTTGGGAAATTATTTCTGAGCCCCGGGTACCCAAAGATATCAAAACAGGCGAACCGATTCCCGTTGCCTCGAAAAATGCCAACAAATTTTTCATGGCAATTGTTGGGGGGCTGGTGTTGGGTCTGCTAACGGCTATTATTATTGAAAAGTTACGCAATATTTTCTACTGTGCTGATGATGTTAAAGATGCGTTTGACCCGCCTTTATTGGGAGTAATTCCTCGTGACAAAAATGCTAAAAAATTTCCGCCTTCTATTGCCAATGCCTATGCTTATCTGGAAGGACAGCAGGGAAACAAAAAAATCGCTTCGGAATTTATAGAAGCTTTTGACTCTCTTTATACTAATATCCGCTTTCTTTCTTCACATCGAACGATTAAGTCTGTGGCAGTGGGTTCGGCTAGCGCTGGTGAAGGCAAATCTACCGTTGCTTTAAACTTAGCTCACGTGGCAGCGCTGGCGGGTCAGCGAGTGCTGTTGGTAGACGCCAATTTGCATTCGCCCAGCTTGCACTTGCTGTTGGATTTGCCTAATGTCAAGGGATTGAGCAATTTGCTCGAAAATAAAAGCGAACCCAGTGACATTATCCAGCGATCGCGTATAGAAGACGAGCTTTTTGTATTAACTGCCGGTCTTCCGATTCCGGGTACTGCCAGACGGCTTGCCTCATCTGGGATGCAGTATTTAATGGATGAACTGCACGCAACATTTGACTTAGTTATCTACGATACGCCGCCGCTGGCTGACAGCAAAGATGCGAATTTTTTAGCGGCGCGCACAGATGGCATATTGATGGTTGTAGCCGTTCGTCAGGCAAAGTTTTCCGCAGTCAAAAAAGTTTTCAGTCAATTAGAAAATTTTGGCATCCCCTGCTTGGGCACAGTTGCCAATTACCCCACCAAAGGCAAAAAGTATCAAGCATCTCAACCATCAATTGTGGCAGAGAAAAACGACTATTTGAATTTGGCACCAGTAGAGTCTGGCATCCGCAAACTAGCTCCTAAAAAAGAGTGAAAATAAATCAGCGTTCAAACCCCCTCTATTGCTCCAAAGGGAGACGGGGAGAGGGGGATATCGGACAAATTACCGATCGATCAAAGGGGTAGCTAACCCTAATTTGGTATCAGTAAAAAAGATGACCCAACCCGAAAATTTTAGATTCTTCTGTCAGCCGGGGAACGCGTTAGTTGAAATTCCCAGATTCACTGCGCTGTGAGTAAATCTAATATCTCAGCTCGTGCGACGATATCGACTGGCTCCGTCTCAAATCTAAAATCGACTGGCTGACTAATTTCCCTCCGGCTGGGTAGGAAATTTAACGATAAAATTAGTCCAGCCATTGCTGCTTTCTACCTCAATTTTTCCCTCCAACTGTTCGACAAGTTTTTGAACTAAAGCTAAACCCAAACCTGTACCTCCTTGTTTCCATGGGTCGGCGTTGGGAACTCGATAAAATTTCTCAAAAATTCGAGGTAATTCTTCTATTGAAATGGATGATTGATTGCTGAGTGTAAATTGAATTTCGGAAATCATCACACTTGCTGGTTGCGGATTTTTCTCTGGTGTTATATATTCCTTTTTTCGATTTTTGCACTCTACCCTGACAGAGATTTGGCCATCATTGGCAGTATATTTACAGGCATTGTTGAGCAGTTCTGCTAAAATTCTGCCCAAACTAGCGCGGTTGGAACTGATCGTGGGTAGTTGGCGTTCGCACTCTACTCGCAAATGCTGGTGGCGGTTTTGGGCGCGGCTGTAAAACGGGTCGATAATTGTAGGTAGCCAGATTTCTAAATTTACTGGTTCGAGGTCGATAGGACAAGTTGCTGCTTCGAGGCGCTGCAAATCGAGTAAAGCATTAATCAAATCTGTTTCTCTAGTACATTCTGTTTCTAAAATGTCTAAATAAATCTGGCGGCGATCTAGTGTTGGAGAAATTCTCAGCATATGAATTGCCATTTTCATATTAGCTAAAGGCGTCCGGAGTTCGTGAGAAACTGTGCTGAGAAATTCATCTTTGAGGACGTTTAAATGCTGGAGTTCCTGAATTTTTTGCTGCAATTGGGCGGTGCGTTCTTGGACTTGACATTCGAGATCGGTATTGAGATTTTGTACTTGTTGGTATAGTTGGGCTTGCTGAATGGCGATCGCGATTTGAGTTGCCAGTTGCAGCAGCAAATCCAATTCCGAAGTCTGCCAATTCCTGGAGTTTGAACACTGATGGACGCACATCATCCCCCACAAATTGCCGTCTTGCAAAATTGGTACAATTAAATAAGCTTTGATTTGTGCTTGCTGGAAACGCGCATATTTTTCGGGACTAAAACTAGCTTTGTCGATGTCGGCGACTGCATAAATCTCATTTTCTATTGCCAGCGCGTCTTCTTGCCAAATATTATCTGGCATGATTTCTCCCAAGATAGAAGACCAATTTTCGGCAACGGATTCTGCCACAAAAATGCCAAAGTTGCTCGACTCCCAACGCACGATCGCTACTCTGTCGGCGTGCAAAACTTGCCGGACTTCATCGACGCTGGCGTGCAGAATCTCTTCGAGGTTTAAGGATTGGTGAATCCGCAAGGAAATTTTAGTTAACAGCCGATCGCGCTGCACCTGTTCGTGGAGTTTGGCAGTCCGTTCGCGCACCTGCTGCTCCAATTTAGCATTGCGGCTTTGCAGCAGTTCCAATTTTTCCGATTGCAGTTGATAAACTGATTGCTGCAACTGTTTGACAACTCGGTACATTTCTGTGGGATCGAGGACTCTGAGCAAGCTGGTTTGGGTAATAATTCCCAAGAGTTCGCCGCGCCCCCCGCACACGACCAACCGCTGCACTTGTTGGTGCTGCATTTGTTTGTGCGCCGTCCACAGGGAATCGGAAGGTTGCAGAAATTGCAGGGGAGTTCTCATGACTTTTTGAGCCGGAGTTTGCTCGAAATTTAGTTCGATAAACTGTGCTTGCACGATGTCGTATTCGGTCAGGATTCCCAGGGGTTGGTGAAAGGAATATTGAAAAATGGAGGTAGAGTCATCTTTGGGTTTCTCCATTGTCAATTCTTTGTTTTTTGTAATTACTACGCAACTGACTTGATGAGCGGACATCAGTTCGGTTATTTTCAGCAGCGAGGCGGTGTGGGGCGCTGTAATTGGCGTAGTCATCAATTCAGCTACCCGCCGCAATTTGAGAATGTTTGAAGGCTGCAATACTTGGCGAATTCTTTCCCGCGTCAGCACTCCTACCAAGTGGCGAAATTGATTGACTATAGGCAAATAGCGAATTCGGTGCTGGCGAAATAACGATAAAGCGGTAAACACGTCTTGGTCGTCGGATTCTGTGAGGGAAACCGACACCGGGGACATCACTTCAGAAATTGGTATTTTGTGCAGGGCTACTTTTTGCTGGCTGTCTATTGTACCTGAAGCGATCAGCCTCACTAAGTCGGCGGGAGTTAAAATGCCGATTAACAGCCCGCGGCTGGGGTTTTCTGATAAATTTCCGGTGGTAACAATCTGCTGGTTCTGCACGACGAGCACGCAGCGGGCCCGCACCTTGTCCGGCGCGGAGGATTCCGTCACCGTCCCCCGGTCAGAGACTAAAGCTGCTTTGACTAGGGGACAACTGTTTTGTAACTGACTCATCAGGGCGATCGCCACTGCTAAGGAAGTTTCGGGCCCGGCTGTTAGGGGGTAGCGGTCGATCGCCTGTTCCAAGGCTGAGGAGTAAAACGGCGGGTGATAAAAGGGCATAGTTAATTGCAGGTTGTCGGAGGGCGGCTAATACCATTTTCGATTTTCGCAAATCGATTTTAGATTGGCAATTGCTTATTGCATAAGGGTTTGGAGTTTCCCTACAGTTGTATTATTTTCCGAAAATTGTATAACGATCGGGTAACGCCTTAGGGAATGGCCCAAACACCTCGCCTGTAGTGGAATTTTAAATAATAGACTTTGTAATTGATTATTTTCATGCAATCTGAGCTTTAGATTAATAGTCTCACTAATCCGCAATCTCACTCATCGCTAATTTTTGGGCGGTTTTTACTGCCTGCTTTTTTCCTGAGACTCCCCTATAATCAAAATAACCAGAATGTAAAGTTTTACTACAAGATATACCATAATGACAACTTTAAGCTTAGAGCAAATTGCGGCCAAGTTAGAAAGCGAAAATTCAGCCGATCGCATGGTGGCTTTGGCAAACTTGCGGAACGTACCTGCTGCGGAGGCGGTACCTTTGATTAAAAAGGTGTTGAACGACGAAAGTTTGCAAGTGCGATCGATGGCTGTGTTTGCTCTCGGAGTCAAACCGACAGCAGAATGCTATCCCATTTTAGTCAAATTGCTAGAAACTGACCCGGATTACGGGATTCGCGCTGATGCTGCGGGTGCTTTGGGCTATCTGGAAGATATCAGAGCTTTTGAGGCTTTGGTGCGAGCTTTTTACGAAGATACGCAATGGCTGGTACGCTTCAGTGCAGCGGTTTCTCTGGGAAATCTCAAAGATCCGCGGGCTCGCGATGTGCTGCTGAAAGCTCTCGACTGCGAGCAAGTGGTGATCCAGCAGGCGGCAATTTCGGCGTTGGGAGAAATTAAGGACATGGGCGCGATCGATCGCATCCTCAACTTTGCTCAATCGGAAGATTGGCTGATCCGCCAGAGGCTGGCTGAAGCTTTGGGCAATTTGCCAAGTGTCAAGAGCGTTTCGGCTTTGAAATACTTAGAAAAAGACAAAAATTCTCAAGTATCTCAAGCGGCAACAATTTCTCTCGATCGGCTTTCAAAAGCAGAATCTTCAGTTGACAGTTGACTGTTGACAGTTGACAGTTGACAGTTGACTGTTGACTGTTGACTGTTGACTGTTGACTGTTGACTGTTGACTGTTGACAGCGACTTATATCTGGAAGGAAGAGGATTAGAGTAATGAATAGTCTTCTTTTAATTTCTCGCCTTCAAGGGTTCCGGCTTTAAACCAATTCTTTCTGGTAAAATTTGGCCGGGGCGGGTTGACTAAAATATCTAATTTAAGCCGTACAATCAGAGCAACCCGCCCCGGCTGCGATGTTTGAAAAAAGTTATTGTTTTGGGAGAGGGAGTTAAATGCCCTACTGTCAATTTAGCGTCGAACAAATTAAGACAAATTTTGGCATAAGTTTTACTAGAACAGTTGGCTTGTTTTCCGGAATTCCCGAAATAGAACCCAGCAATTTTTTGCAAGAAACTTTGCGATTCAATCTACCTTTAGCACTAGAAATTAATTCAGAGAAAGCTCGCTCCGAGCTAATTGTAGCGCCGATATTAGTTGAAATCAAAAAACGGCTGCCGGAACGGATGAGTTTATTTTCAGGTAGAGAGTTCAATGTAGACCCTGCTAGGGGCTTGAGCGGTTATTGCGATTTTTTGATTAGCCGATCGCCCGAACAGCTAGTCATCGAATCCCCAGTTATCGCCTTGGTGGAAGCCAAAAATGACAACATTCTATCCGGCTTAGCACAGTGCATGGCAGAAACGATCGCAGCCCAAATATTTAACCAGCGTCAAGAAAATGACATTCAGACAATTTATGGAGTTGTGACAACTGGGAGTATCTGGAAATTTTTCAAACTTGCAGGAATTGCGATCGAAATTGACACAGACGAATATTTTATTAATAATGTTGCTAAAATCCTCGGCATCTTAATAAATTTTATAGAGTCTTGACTCAAACCAGAATTTATTATTTAAGTTCCTGCGTGCAAATCGCAAGTTAAAATAGTTGTTGACATCCTCGAAGCATAACCAGCCATGAATCAACCGCCCAATCCTTTTAACTCAAGTCCATCAAATCCCCTAGACCCCTTGCAGCAAGAACTTGACGAGCAAGGCGAAGGATTGCCGAAAGGCTATCACCCCGCTACTAAGAAGACTCTGCAAAAATTATTCCTCATTCTGATAGTTGTTGGGGTAGTTATTGGGGGAATTGTATCTGTAGGGGTGATTTCGCTGATGCAAAAAGCCGGATTGACTGATGTGCCGGCGCGGGTACAGAATCCCAAGTAATATCGACTCCGAAGAATTTCTTGATGCTAAATGCACCAATATTTTGGGATGAAGCTTGAGAAACGATGATGTTTTGTATGGATTTTTTCAAAGTAATTGATGGTTAAAAAATCTACGGTTACGCCTGATTCGATTGCGCGGCAGATTTCAGAAAAACTCGTCTCTGCTGGCTTTCACGCTCTTTCTGACCCCCTGCGGATTCAGATTTTGGAGTTGCTGCGCGAACAGGAGTTGTGTGTTTGCGATTTGTGCGATCGGCTTTGTGTACCTCAGTCTAAACTCTCTTTCCACCTCAAAACCCTAAAAGAAGCCGATTTAGTTCGCAGCCGCCAAGAAAGCCGCTGGATCTACTACAGCCTCAATTTAGCTCAGTTTGTCGCCCTGGAACAGTACCTCGCTGAGTATCGCCGTTTCAGCCAGATGCTCCCGGCGCGCCCTTGTGCTGATGCGGGTTGACTCATTAATATATCATTTCCCCTAAAGTAACCGCCACAGGTTCGTAGTGAGGACTTTAGTCCGCATCCAGCCAAGGACTAAAGTCCTCACTACGAGCCAAGAGGATTGACATATCAATTTTTTTTGATATGATGGTTGTGAACCAATGAGTTAACAGCGATGGGTGCAACAGCAGATAAGTTAGCTTCGGGCAAAAATCGAGATTGCAGCCGAGAAGCGATCGCGGAATGCCTCGGGACGTTTATGCTAGTTTTTGTCGGCACCGGCGCTGTGATGGTGAACAAAATTAGCGGTGGTTCTGTCACTCATTTGGGTGTTAGTTTGGTGTTTGGTGCAGTTGTATGTGCGATGATTTACGCGATCGGGCATATCAGCGGCGCGCACTTGAACCCAGCCGTAACCTTAGGATTTTGGGCGAGCGGGTTTTTCCCCAAATACAAAGTTTTGCCTTATATTTTGGCTCAGTGTGCAGGGGCGATCGCAGCTTCGATACTGCTGCTAATTACCTTAGGAAAAGTGGCAAATCTCGGTGCAACTATCCCTCTTAACGGCAATTGGTTGCAGTCTCTAATTTTAGAGACTGTTCTGACTTTTATCCTGATGTTTGTGATTCTGGGTTCGGGACTTGACAGGCGCGCTCATATCGGATTTGCGGGGATAGCAATTGGCTTGACTGTAGGCTTAGAAGCTGCATTTATGGGGCCGATTACGGGAGCGAGTATGAATCCGGCGCGATCGCTCGGCCCGGCCTTAATTAGTGGCATTTGGCAACACCACTGGGTTTACTGGGTTGCTCCGATTTGGGGTGCACAGTTAGCAGTCGCGGTTTACCGACAAATATCTAACGGATTTCGAGATTTTAATTAAAAGCATCATGGGAAATTTTACGCACAAACCGAGAATTTTGTTTTTATACGGCTCTTTGCGAGAGCGTTCCTACAGCCGTTTGTTGGCGGAAGAATCGGCTCGAATTATTGAGGAATTTGGCGCAGAAGTTCGGTTTTTCGCTCCTCTGGAATTGCCGATTTATGGCAGCGTTCCTGATACCCATCCCAAGGTTCAGGAGTTGCGGGAATTGAGTTTGTGGTCGGAGGGTCAAGTGTGGTCTAGTCCAGAAATGCACGGCAATATTACGGGCATTATGAAAAATCAAATTGACTGGATTCCTTTAAGTATTGGGGCTGTGAGACCGACTCAAGGTCGCACTTTGGCGGTGATGCAGGTTAGTGGCGGTTCGCAGTCTTTTAATGCTGTGAATACTTTGAGGATTTTGGGCCGCTGGATGCGGATGTTTACGATTCCTAATCAGTCTTCGGTGGCGAAGGCTTATCAGGAATTTAATGATGATGGGACGATGAAAGATTCGCCTTTTCGCGATCGCGCGATCGATGTTATGGAGGAATTGTACAAGTTTACCTTGCTGTTGCGCGAGGAAGTTGACTATTTGACCGATCGGCATAGCGAACGCAAGGAACAAGCGGCAAAGAATCACCCGGCGATTGAAATCGCGGCGACACAGACAAAACCTGCCTCCGCAGGTTGAAGAATGAGCCGGCGATTGAAATCACGGAGAATCACCCGGCGATTGAAATCGCGGCGACACAAACACTCACGCGCCTTCGCGGGTTGAAGAATCAAAAATTTCTCTTCAGTCCGCGGAGGCGGACATCGTTTGTGTAGCCGCGGTTTCTAACCGCCGAGGCCTCAATAACGAACAAAAAAACATCGAAATCACGGAGGATTATCAACTTATCTAAATCGCAAAGAATCACCCGGCGATTGAAATCGCGGCGACACAGACACTCACGCGCCTCCGCGGGTTGAAGAGTCAACGATTTCTCTTCAGTCCGCGGAGGCGGACTTCGGTTGTGTAGCCGCGGTTTCTAACCGCCGAGGCTTCGTTTGTGTAGCCCCGATTTCCAACCGCCGAGGCCCCGACAATAACCAACAACCAAAAATCAACAACAAACAAAACCATGAAAAAAGTAATGTTCGTGTGCAAAAGAAACTCCTGCCGATCGCAAATGGCAGAAGGATTCGCTAAAACCATCGGCAAAGACAAGATTTCCGTCACCAGTTCCGGCTTAGAATCAAGCAGAGTTCATCCGACAGCAATTCAAGTCATGTCAGAAATTGGCATTGATATCACAAATCAAACATCTAACGCCTTAAGCGAATTCAACGCCGAAGACTACGACGCAGTAATTTCTCTGTGCGGCTGCGGCGTGAATTTACCCGAAGCCTGGGTATTGCGAGAAGTATTTGAAGATTGGCAACTCGATGACCCCGATGGACAACCGATCGCAACTTTTCACCGCGTTCGAGGTGAAATTAAAGCACGAGTTGAAAAATTAGTAGACTCTCTCAAACAAGATTAATAATCCTGGACGCACTGGTGGTCAGAAACCGGGTTTTTTTCGAGAAGACGTGTTACAGCCCGCAAAAATCGAAAAAAACCCGGTTTCTTTGGTTTTGATGCGTCCACGACTATTAGAATTAGTGCTAAATTATCAGAGGCGTTCCCCCGGAACGCCTCTACATTCGTTGCGAGCACAGACTAAAAAATTTAGCACATGATTCAGACCGCCATCACGCCTTTCAAAAACAAACTCAACTCAGCTTTAACTAAAAAGCAGATTACCGTCTTACAAATTAATCTAGGGAAACGCTGCAATCTCGCTTGCACTCACTGTCATGTAGAAGCTAGCCCCACACGAACTGAAGAACTTTCCCCGGAAATTTGCGACCAATTAATCGAAATTATTCGCCGTTTTCCTCAAATAACAACTGTTGACCTCACGGGCGGTGCTCCCGAAATGCTTTATGGTTTTAAACCATTGGCAGAAGCTGCGAGGGCGACAGGTAAAGAAGTAATTGTTCGTTCTAATTTAACGATTTACTTTGAAAAAGGCTTTGAAGATATTCCTGAATATTGCGCGCAATACCAACTCAGAATTGTGGCCTCGCTTCCTTGTTACCAAGCTGACAATGTTGACAAGATGCGCGGCAGCGGTGTTTTTGATAGTTCGATTCGGGCGCTGCAAAAGCTAAATGAGTTGGGCTACGGTAAAAATCCAAATTTAATTCTAGATTTGGTGTACAATCCCCAAGTACCGACAACAGATAAGTTTTCGCTAACTGCGGAACAGGGGAAGTTACAGCAAGATTATCAGGTTTATTTAGCCGAACATTTTGGGATTTGTTTTAATCAATTATTCGCGATTACTAATTTGCCGGTGGGACGGACTAAGTTTCATTTGGAACATAAAAAACTCCATAAGCCTTATCTGGGGTTTTTGGAGGATAATTTTAATCCCGGTACTCTGGATTATTTAATGTGTCGCAATGAATTGTCGATCGACTATTTAGGCAATGTGTACGACTGCGATTTTAACCAAATGGAGAATCTGCCGGCGAAAACTGGCAGCGGGGAAAGGATAACTGTTGCTAAATTGCTGGAATCTGGTAGTTTAGATGTAATTCAAGAGGTGCAAACTGCTGCTTATTGCTACGGCTGTACAGCGGGTAGCGGTTCTAGTTGCGGCGGTACTTTAACGTGATTTAAGGGAAAATTTGCGTTGATAGCAGTTTTCAATTTCACGAAATTCGGGACACGGTAGTGTTTTTCGTAGTGTCAACTTAAGTTCAAACGTAGTATCAGTCTACTGTTTGACAATTAGGCCCAGATCCCCCCTAGCCCCCCTTAAAAAGGGGGGGACAGGAAGCATTCAAAGTCCCCCTTTTTAAGGGGGATTTAGGGGGATCGAGACTAGGGTACAAGCGAGATTTATCAAGGGTTTTAGGCGATTGTTGTCACCATGAAGGGCACCGCGCCGTGTCCCCAACTTGCAATCAATTTAGACTTAGGAGTTTAGGTAATGAATGATTTGCGATCGCCCGATGAGAAAAATCCACCACCATCAAATAAGTGGAAGCTGTTTTTAGGGATTGGTTTAGCTGTGGCTTTGATTGTGGCGGCCAAGTTTTTCAATTTTCAAGGAATTCTGACAAATGCGCTATCGGCGATCGCCAATCTCGGCCCTTGGGGCCCCGCAGCTTTTATTCTAATTTACATTATCGCCACAGTCTTATTTATCCCCGGTTCGTTGCTGACTCTCGGTTCTGGCGTTTTGTTCGGAGTCCTGGGCGGTACGGTTTGCGTTTCCATCGGCTCGGTTTTGGGCGCAACTTGCGCTTTTTTAACAGGTAGGTATTTAACTCGCGATTGGGTTTCCAAGCAGATAGAAGGTAATCTCAAGTTTCAGGCGATCGACTCCGCAGTTGCTTCGGAAGGATGGAAAATTGTACTCCTGACGCGACTTTCGCCAATTTTTCCGTTTAATTTGCTTAACTATGCTTTTGGAGTCACGCAGGTGTCTCTCAGAGACTATTTTTTCGCCTCTTGGATCGGCATGATTCCCGGAACCGTGATGTATGTTTATATCGGTTCCCTGGCTGGTAGTTTAGCTGCGATCGGAGCACAAGGGCGATCGCGCACTAATGCTGAGTGGGCCCTGTACGGCATTGGTTTGCTCGCCACCATCGCTCTCACCGTTTATGCAACCCGGTTGGCCAAAAAAGCTTTAGACGAAAAAATTTCTCCTTGAAGCCAGAGCGCAAGTTTGTCAAATTGTCAAGAGTGTTTTGACCATACATTATAATACATTGCTAATTTAAAAAACTCCGTATTTTCTCTGTGTTATTTACAAGAATTTTGTTATAAAAACGAGATAGATATTAAAGATATAGCAATTCTCAAGTGATTCTGGTCACAGATTGGTAATTCCTAAGACTACCGACGAGTACCTCACGAAAATTGACAACGGCTATATCTTAAATCACTAACATCAAGTAAGCAAAGCGAAGGTCATAATATCAATTTGATGCTAAAACCGAATGCTATCGCGCGATCAAAACTTGTTTTTGAAGCCAGGAATGTTATACCATTTTCCCCAAAAACATAACTGTAAACTTTGTTTTTAACCCTAATATTAATCACTCACTTCCAATTTTTTAATCTAAAATTTAAACATAAAAAATGGTATAACCCCTGATTGGTATCACCAATCAAGACTCAAGCCCTCACTATTTATCTAATATTAATTCTGCCGGATTACGAATAACAAATGCCGTTTGATCTATTAGACTCTCAATGAGAACATTTGATGATGCAACACCCAGCAAATCAAGCCCAAACCGTGTCTGCGCAGCCGCCCCATCAAACAAAAAAGCTGCGCCACTTGTGGCAAAAAATAAGTAATTCTGCTCAATTGCGGTGGCAGCAAGCGCACAGTCTTTGGCAGCACAGACGGCAGCGCCGCCATTTGCTGACCCTACTAATACTGGGCAGCACGGCTTTAACGATTAGTACAACTGCTTGCATCAGCTATTTCGTAGTGCGCGGACTAATTATCGACAATTTAAAGGAAATAGCACTGTTAAAATTAGAAAAAGGCAGTGAAGAAATAGATTTCTGGCTCAGCAGCCGGAAAGCAGAAATAGAAACCATTGCTTACTCTCCTACTGTTCGCACTCTCAATTGGAAATTAGTTGAACCCATTTTGCAAGGAGAAACCTACAGGTTAAAAGAGTATTTCCTCTTGTCATTAGTTCAAGCAGATGGAGTAGTGCAGAACACTTTAGGTACTAACACCAACACGAAAGACCGCAAACAATTTCAAAAGGCAATGAACGGAAAAGTTAACGTTTCCGACCCGCTGATCGGACGCAGCAGTAAACTTTCGACAATCATCATTGCATCTCCACTTTGGGCATTGCCTCCCACTCCCAACAAAGTAATTGGAGTCCTTGCAGGTAGCATTAAAGTAGACCGAATAGCTTCTGTAGCTAACAGCTTGCAGTATGGTGCTGATAGCTATGCTTTTGTGCTTAATTCAAATGGAGTGCCAATTATTCATCCCAACAATAAATTAATAGGAACTATCGACCTGCCAGCCCCAACTTTTTTAAAATCACAAGACTCAGGATTAGCAGCAATTGCGCGCCATATGATCAGCCACCAGACGAATATCGAACTGGTAAAAATAGATAACAAATGGGTGTATGTGGCCTATGCTCCCCTGAACGAAGTTAACTGGTCAATGGCTCTAGTAATTCCCCGCGAAAATATTGAATCCCAACTCCAAGCATTAAATTTGCTGACATCCGTCGTCGGCGGACTGCTCGTCCCGGCAATCCTAGCAGCAATTTGGCTAATTTACTCCTCCGAAAACCATCGCGCTCAAGCGGAGCGAGAAGCCATGCTAAACCGCATTGCCGCAGGCATTCAAGCTTCCCTAGAATTAGACAAAATTGTGCAAAGCACAGTGGAAGAAATAGTAACTTTGCTGCATCTGGAGCGGGCAGCTTTTGGTTGGTATGAACCACACAATAGAACATTAGAAATTCTTTGGGAATCTTGCGAATTTGAGTGTCCGAAAGAAGCGATCAAATTCGAGCCTTACTTTTTAGAAAATTTGTCAGTTCGCAGCAACAAATCTGACCCAATTATTCTTTCGAGGGACACTTGGGCTGAGGAGGGTAGTCAACTAATCGAACTTCAAGCTAATAGCTATTTAGCCGTACCTGTTCAAACGAAAAATGAGCGGCAGGGTTATTTGATTTGTAGCCATGCTACCCATTGGTTTTGGAGTGGTGAGGAAATTCAATTGTTAAAAGCTGTAGCAGACCAATTGGCAATCGCCATCAATCAGTCTCACCTTTATGGTCAAACCCAAGACCAAGTAAAACTGCTCAATAGTGCCTTAGATGAACTCAAAAAAACACAAACTCATTTAGTACAGAGCGAGAAAATGTCATCCCTGGGTCAAATGGTGGCCGGGATAGCTCACGAAATCAACAATCCGGTTAACTTCATTTCGGCTAATTTGCCTCACACCACCAAATATACTAAAGATTTATTGGATTTGGTGAGTTTATACAAACAAACCTTCCCACAAGTAACTCCGGAAATCGAAGAGTTTGCAGAATCAATCGAGTTGGAATTTATCGAGGAAGATTTGCCGCATATGTTGAATTCTATGAAAATAGGAACCGAACGGATTCGCAACATAGTTCTTTCTTTGCGTAACTTTTCTCGTCTCGATGAATCTGACAAAAAACTGGCGGACATTCATGAAGGTATTGAAAATACCTTGCTGCTGCTATCCAATCGAATTAAAAATGGCATTTACATAGTCAAGAGATACGGGAAAGTGCCTTCAGTCGAGTGCTATCCGTCTCAGCTAAATCAGGTGTTTATGAACTTGCTGAGCAATGCGATGGATGCTTTAAATGAGAACGATCGCCTGGATAAAATCATTACTATTTCCACAGGAGTAGTTCGAGAAAATGGTCATAAATGTCTGAAGGTGACGATTGCTGACAACGGGCCGGGCATTCCCGAAAGCATTCAAGACCAAATTTTTAACCCATTTTTTACGACAAAACCAGTCGGAAAAGGCACTGGTTTGGGATTAGCAATTAGCTACAAAATTGTAGTGGATGGACACGGCGGCAGTATCAAAATTGCTCAACCTAAAGGCGGGGGGACAGAGTTTTTGATCAAAATTCCGATCGCGAATGAGCATCAAAACACAAGCAGGAAGAGGGAAGGAACGGCACTGATGACTGCAACCCAGGTAAAGGAGCTTTAATGAATGCTAAGTTGGCTGACTTTGGCTAAAATTAAAAGAGTTTTTGTGGAAGGAGTTTTATGGCTGTTGGCAAGGATACAATTTTTGAGCGCTTTTTGTCGCCTCTGATGGGACTGGCGATCGACGAAGAAGCACTGAAACGACTCTACGAAGGTATTGATTGGGAAGCAGCGGGCGATCGCCACCGACAACCCAACCTAGTTTATCCCGAATATTACAGCAGCCAAAACTTTCACGGCATCAAAAACGGCTACCTCAATCCCAGTGCAGCGGTTTCCTACGATCCAATTACGCAATACGTTTTACCTCCCAACGAAACAGTCGTCAGGCAATGCTTAATTGATGCTGTGCGGGTGAAACCGCGCCGAATTATCGATTTGGGGTGCGGCACGGGTTCGACCACGCTGATGCTCAAACAAGCCTTTCCCGAAGCCGAAGTTGTCGGCCTGGATTTGTCGCCTTATATGCTGGTAGTCGCCGAAATGAAAGCGCAAAAAGCCGGCTTAAAAATCGAGTGGTTGCACGGAAAGGCGGAAAGCGTCGCTTTTGCTGACGACAGCTTCGATTTGGTTGCAGCTTCCTTGCTGTTTCACGAAACGCCGCCTGCTGTATCGCGGGCAATTTTGCGAGAAAGTTTCCGACTGCTGAAGGTTGGGGGACAAGTGGCAATTTTGGACGGAAACCAAAAAACTTTGCGGCAGACAGAGTGGCTGACTGATATCTTTGAAGAGCCTTATATTAAGTCTTACGCCGCTGGTAGTATGGATGCTTGGGCGGGGGCTGCTGGATTCGCGGCGGTGCAAACTCAGGATCACTGGTGGGTGCATCAGGTAACGCAGGGTGTGAAACCTCTTCCTGGAGAAGATTTGGAACCGGTGGGGGCGGCGACGGCGTGGAATTGGGGCGATTTGGTTCCTGATTTTGATGGCGATTTACCTGGGATTCCAGCACCGGTTTGATCTATTGTTACTGATACCAATTTAAAAAAGTTTTGCGATAATCCTGAATCTTATATCGATTATTAAAAGTCGCAGATCCGGGTGAGGACACGACAATGCCCAAGGCGTGTCAACTTAAGCCCCAGCGAATGGAATTCGCGGTTATACAAACAAAGCCCACCTCCGTGGGCTTAAGAAAAAATCAAGGTTTTTTAACCCACGGAGGTGGGTTTTGCCTGTGTAGACGCGGTTTCTAACCGCCCTTTTACTTTGAATAATTGGTATAACTTCCTTCTTCCCTCTTCCTTCTTCCTTCTTTCTTCTTCCTTCTTCCTTCTTCCTTCTTCCTTCTTCCTTCTTCCTTCTTCTAATGACTCTAAAAGCAGTTTTATTTGATTTTAATGGCGTTATTATTAATGACGAGTCGATTCACGAGAAAATAATCGATCGACTAATGCTCGATGAAAATCTCCAACTCAAACGCGGGGAGTTTCGAGAAGTATGTTTGGGAAAGAGCGATCGCGCTTGCATTACCGAACTGCTGAAACGCCGGGGACGTTATCTCACAGAAACATACCTCGATCGCTTGCTGCGCGGCAAGGCCAAAGCTTATCAGGAAACAATCAATAGTTTGGAAAAATTGCCCATTTATCCGGGTGTGGCAGAATTTATTGACAAAATTCGGGTTTCGGGACTGAAAATGGCGGTAGTTAGTGGGGCAATGCGATCGGATATAGAATTGGTGTTGGAGCGATCGGGTTTGGCTGCAAACTTTGAATTAATTGTCGCAGGCGACGACTTGATGGCGAGCAAACCAGCACCCGACGGCTATCTGTTGGCGGTGGAACTTCTCAACCAGAAATATCCCGAATTTAACTTGCAAGCGATCGAGTGTTTGGCATTAGAAGATACTTTTGCAGGGATAGAAGCGGCGAAAAAAGCGGGGATTCAGGTAGCGGGGGTGACTCACACTTACCCGTTTCACATGATCCAGCGCCAAGCTAATTGGACAGTGGACTATTTTGCTGATTTAGAATTGGACAGAGTGGCGCAACTTTGCTCGATCGCCCGGGTGCATCTCACTTTTGAAGAGGGCGAAGCATGACCGCATATAAGTTATTAGTTACAATCCCATATTGACGGAGGTCATGCTTCGCCCCTACAAACATATTTGCCTTCATTGAGATGCACCCGATCGCCCCGACTCCGACGGCTGCGGAAAACCCTTGACGTTTTTAGCAGTTACGTGCTAACCTAGTTGACTGTCTGACCAAGTAAAAGCAAAGGCGACGTTTAAGCATTTTAGCTTCGCCAATCGCGTATCTAAAATGCTAAATTGAAAGTCAATCAGGGGAATTAGCTCAGTTGGTAGAGCGCTGCGATCGCACCGCAGAGGCCAGCGGTTCGAGTCCGCTATTCTCCATATATCAATTGACAGTGGACAGTGGACAGTGGACAGTGGACAGTGGACAGTTGCAGAGTAGGGGAATCAAACCATTTATCCTTGACTGGCATCGGCTCTATTCATCAGGTTATTTATGTCCGCGCCCGATGTGGCGGTTGCTATATTTGTAGAAAGGGCGATCGGTCACGCAGTTTGACATTTGCCTGTGTGCGATCGACCATTTTCTGGCTAACTCCCAGCATTCATCAAGTATTCCTCTAAAAAAAGTGGCTTTCTAACTTCAGACTGATTCCGCAAAATACGTATTTGGGTGGATAAACCGATTTCTGTCGCAGTTCCTATCAATCCAGACAATACCTTCATCTTGTCAATCAACAATAAGTTTTGTATCTAAAGGTACAACAGTCTCCTAAAGCGAGTCTTAATATCAAGTGGCTATGTGTTATTATTCTCAATCATCTGACTGAGCTATTCAGGAGTAACAAGAAAAAATGACAAAGAGATTCGATCGGCGGAAATTTCTATTATACAGTTCTGCAACCCTAACATCAAGTTTATTTCTAAAAGCTTGTAGAACTCCGACTCCAACAGCAACCCCAACCCCAACTGCTTCTCCAACAGGAACTACACCAGCAGCACCAGCAGCAGTGAGTGGAAACACGATCAAAGTAGGAATTTTGCATTCCTTGAGCGGCACAATGTCAATCAGCGAAAAAAGCGTTGTCGATGCCGAACAATTAGCGATCGAAGAAATCAATAAAGCTGGCGGCGTCCTCGGAAAACAAATCCAAGCAATAGTAGAAGACGGCAACTCAGACTGGCCGACTTTTGCCGAAAAAGCCAAAAAATTGATCGATCAAGATAAAGTTGTCACCGTCTTCGGCTGCTGGACATCCGCCAGTCGCAAAGCAGTGTTACCAGTATTTGAAGAAAAAAATCATATGCTCTGGTATCCCGTACAATACGAGGGTCAAGAGTGTTCCAAGAATATCTTTTATACCGGAGCCGCGCCGAACCAGCAAATCGAACCAGCAGTTGACTGGCTGCTAGAAAATAAAGGAAAAAAATTCTTCTTAGTCGGGTCAGACTACGTTTTCCCCCGCACCGCAAATACCATTATCAAAGCACAGCTAGCAGCCAAAGGTGGCGAATTAGTTGGCGAAGATTACATACCTTTGGGCGGTACAGAAGTCACGCCAATTATTACTAAAATTAAGGCAGCTTTGCCCGATGGCGGCGTCATTTTCAATTCCCTTAACGGCGACAGCAACGTCGCATTTTTCAAACAGTTGCAGGGTGCCGGTTTGGGCCCGGATAAATATCCGTCAATGTCCGTCAGTATAGCAGAAGAAGAAGTAAAGGCGATCGGCGTAGAATATCTCAAAGGCCATTACGCCGCCTGGAATTACTTCATGACTGTGGAAACTCCCGCGAATAAAAAATTTGTGGAAGCTTTCAAGGCAAAATACGGCAAAGACAGAGTGACCAACGACCCGATGGAAGCAGCTTACATCATGGTTTACCTGTGGAAGCAAGCCGTCGAAAAAGCAGGAACACCAGACGATTTAGAAAAAGTACGGGCAGCAGCTTTGGGTCAAACTTTTGACGCACCGGGGGGCAAAGTAACGCTGGAAACTAACCATCACCTTTCTAAATTTGTGCGGTTGGGCCAAGTGAGAGAAGACGGTTTGTTTGAAATCGCTTTTGCTACGCCAGAAGCAGTGAAGCCAGTTCCTTGGAATCAGTTTGTTCCTGAAACAAAAGGCTTTGCTTGTGATTGGTCAGACCCCGCTAAAGGTGGCAAATTCAAGGCACCATAAGCAGAAGGAAGAAGGAAGAAGGAAGAAGGAAGAAGGAAGAAGGAAGAAGGAAGAAGGCTGTAGGGTGCGGATTTCGCACCTTATACCTGACATAACGGCCCAAAATATTAGACAATATCGCAAAAATTGCTCGCTATTCTTGAAATTATCTGCGTTCATCTGCGTTGATCTGCGGTTGATCTCTAAATTAAAGATTTATGGAATCTTGTCTATTATAGAAAAAGCAAGGAAAAAAAATGGCTATCGACTTATTGGACGGTTTATTTAACGGCATTAGCATCGGCGCTGTTTTGCTAATTGCAGCCCTGGGATTAGCAATTATTTTCGGGCTGATGGGCGTGATTAATATGGCTCACGGCGAGTTGATGATGCTGGGGGCTTATACAACTTTTGTTGTGCAGAATGTCTTCAAAGGTATCGGAGGATTTGCCTTTGAAACTTATATTTTATTTGCCATTCCCCTCGCTTTTTTAGTGGCGGCATTAGTAGGATTAATTCTTGAACGCGGAGTGATTCGCCATCTCTACGGGCGGCCGTTAGAAACTCTGCTGGCAACTTGGGGCGTAAGTTTGATTTTACAGCAGTTTGTCCGCAGCGTCAGTTGGATGTTGGTAAGTGGGATTGCGGTGTTCTGTTTGCTGTTTTTTGGTGGCTTGCAGGTGCTCAAATCGCGCCCGGATTTCGATCGCACTCGCAGCACATTTATCGCCATAATTTTGCCTCTGTCTTTGGGTATTTCCTGGGCGGCGAGCGCATTTTTAGGGGAAACTTACAAACTGGCAGTAACTCAACCTTGGTTTGGCGCTCAAAACGTTGATGTGACTGCGCCTGCATGGCTGCGTGGCGGCATTCCGCTGGGAACTTTTCAATTACCCTACGCCAGACTTTTTATTATTGCACTGACAGGCATTTGTTTGGCGGGAATTTACCTATTTTTGCAAAAGTCTGTCTGGGGATTGCGGATTCGCGCTGTGACGCAAAATCGTAGCATGAGCGCTTGTTTGGGAATACCTACCGAACAAGTAGATGCGCTGACTTTTGCTTTGGGTTCCGGCTTAGCTGGTGTCGCTGGGTGCGCGATTAGTCTGATTGGTTCCGTAGGGTCAAATACCGGACAAAATTATATAGTCGATACCTTTATGGTGGTGGTTGTCGGCGGTGTCGGCAAGATTATGGGGAGTGTAGTTGCTGCAATGGCGATCGGCACTGCCAATTACCTGATCGGTTCGGGAACATTAGCATTAATGTTTGCTCCTGTCAAGCCCTTAGCTGATTTTTTCACATTTTTCGCCACCACCAGCATGGCAAAAGTGATGGTATTCGCCTTAATTATGGCTTTTCTACAAGTGCGGCCGGGAGGAATTTTCCCGCAAAAAGGACGCACAGTTGAGAATTAAAAACTACAGCTTTGAGCGGCTAAACTAATGAAGAATACAGAAAAAAAGGCTCTGTTTAAAGAAGCAGCAATCGTAGGGGCGATCGCCCTAATCCTCATATTGCTCATCCCAGGAATACTCCCCGACGCTCGTCTCAACCAATTGGGACGATTTTTAGCACTAGCAATTGCAGCCCTCGGTATAGACTTAATCTGGGGATATACAGGTTTGCTCAGTCTGGGACACGGCGTATTTTTTGCGATCGGTGGCTACGCCTTCGCCATGCACCTTAAACTGCAAATTCCCCCAACCGCCAGCAGTCAATTGCCCGAATTTATGAGCCTCTACGGCGTCACCGAACTGCCTTGGTTTTGGCAACCGTTTTACTCTTTTCCCTTCTCAGTTTTTGCAGTATTCCTCATCCCCGCCATCTTGGGCGGACTTTTAGGTTACTTAGTATTCCGCAATCGAATTCGAGGCGTTTACTTTTCAATTCTCACCCAAGCAGCCACAATTGTATTTTTCAACTTCTTTAATGGCCAGCAAAAACTGATTAACGGCACCAACGGACTCACCGACTTTAAAACCCTATTCGGAGCCACAGTAAACGGCAGAGATACTCAATATATTTTCTACATTCTCACCATACTATTTCTAGTAGCAACTTACGCCCTGTGCCGCTGGCTGACAAGCGGGCGTTTCGGGCGCTTGCTAGTAGCAATTCGCGACGACGAAGTGCGGCTGCGTTTTTCCGGCTACAATCCCACAGGATACAAAGTTTTAGTATTTGCAATTTCCGCCGGTTTAGCCGGGATTGCAGGCGCTTTATTCACCGTACAAACGGGAATTATTTCGCCAAAAGCGATGGATATTGCATTTTCGATCGAAATGGTAATTTGGGTAGCAGTCGGAGGTCGCGCCACATTATCAGGAGCAATATTAGGAGCATTGCTAGTCAACTTTGGCAAGAGTTTCTTGAGCGAACAATTTCCAGAAGTGTGGCTATTTTTCCAAGGTGCGCTATTCTTAATAGTAGTCACAGTCTTGCCCGACGGCTTAGTTGGGTGGCTGCAATATCAAGATTTTGAGCCAATTCGCCGCTTGTTCAGAAAACCGAAGTACGCATCCACTTACCCCAGCCTGGAACAAGACCCCGAAGTGCAGCAGGAAAAAGAAGAACTTGAACATTGATCGTTCAAAAATGATGTACGTTACTTTTGCGGATTCCCAACCAAAGATTTTGTAGTAAAATATTCAGTTATTTAATTTGAGGGAAAATGTATGGCAGATGTTATTGACTACAAAATCTACGGCGACGATTTGCAACTCATCGAGATTGAACTTGACCCGAGAGAAGGCGTCAGGGCTGAAGTGGGAGCCATGACATACATGGAAGGCGACATCCAGATGCAAACAGCCACAGGTGGTGGCATATTTCAAGGTTTCAAACGGATGCTGACAGGGGAAAGTTTTTTTATTAGCACCTTTGTCAACAGTGGAAATCGCAAGGCCCGCGTCGCTTTTGCCGCCCCCTATCCTGGGAAAATAATTCCCCTCGATTTAGGCAAACTTGGCGGCAAATTTCTGTGTCAAAAAGACTCATTTCTCTGTGCGGCCAACGGTATTGACATTGATGTAGCTTTCACCAAGCGGCTTGGTGCCGGTTTCTTTGGCGGAGAAGGCTTTATTCTGCAAAAATTGCAGGGTGACGGGCTAGCTTTTGTTCATGCTGGAGGAACAATTGTTGAGAAAAATTTGGGAGTTGGTGAAGTGTTGCGGGCGGACACTGGTTGTTTGGTCGCTTTTGCGCCGACTGTAGATTACGATATTCAGTTTGTGGGTGGCTTTAGAAATGCTCTGTTTGGTGGTGAAGGTTTGTTTTTAGTCAAGCTAACCGGGCCTGGAAAAGTGTATTTGCAAAGTCTGCCGCTCTCGAAGTTGGCTGAGCGGATTATGGCGGCCAATCCAGCTCCAGTAATTAGCAACTCTAGCAGTTTTACGTTAGAGTAATAGGTTCGTAGTGAGGACTTCAGTCCGCATTTAGCTCAAATACTCGTTACCAGGCTAAGAGGTTTGTAGTGAAGACTTGAGTCCGCATCTTACCCAAATACTTGTTACCAGGCTGTAGCTGATAACCCAATACGGTTGACTTAAGAACAATCTGAGTTTCAAGAAATCCCTGTATCGCCTATAAAATCGCGATCTGAAATTCGCCAAAAAGTAATATTTGTGTAGGGTGCGTCAGCCCGAAGATTTTTCGCCTTTTAGAGAGACTGTGAACTGACGCACCTGACCGGAAAAGTACGAGGGTATCGGTCGTTGTATATTGCTGAATTCAAGTTATGTAAGGTGCGTTAGTTATGCAAGGTGCGTCAGTTAGTAGATTTTTCGATTTTTTCGGGAACTGTTGACTGACGCACCCTACAATTAAAATTAAGGATAAGCAGATGAACCAAAAAGTATTAGAAATCGAAAACTTGACTGTGAGTTTTGATGGTTTTAAAGCCATCAACGGTTTAAATTTTAGTATGGATGCGGGTGAACTGCGAGTGATTATTGGCCCCAACGGTGCGGGGAAAACAACTTTTCTCGATTCGATTACTGGGAAGGTGCAGCCGACGGAAGGGCGTGTGTTATTTAAGGGAAAAAATTTGCGGAAGTTGTCGGAATATCAGATTGCGCGTCTAGGGATTGGCCGCAAGTTTCAAACGCCGCGAGTTTATTTGAATTTAACGCCTCGGGAAAATTTAGATTTGTCTTGCAATGGCAATAAAAATGTATTTCCAACTTTGTTTAAGCCTGCTCCTGCTGCTGAAAAACGCACGGTGGCGGGTTTGTTAGAAACAATTGGTTTGGTTGCTAAAGCTGATACTGCTGCTGGTTTGCTTTCTCACGGGGAAAAGCAGTGGTTGGAAATTGGGATGTTGGTGGCTCAATCTCCCGATTTGTTGTTGGTGGATGAACCTGTGGCGGGCTTGACTGATGAGGAAACGGCGCTGACTGGAGAGTTGCTGATTTCGCTGGCCCAAAGTCACTCGGTGTTAGTTATAGAACATGATATGGAGTTTGTGCGGCAAATTGCTAAAAAGGTGACGGTGTTGCATCAGGGTGCTGTTTTGTGCGAGGGAACGATGGATGAGGTGCAAAATGACGATCGCGTAATTGAGGTATATTTGGGAAAACCTGACAACAGTTGACAGTTGACAGTTGACAGTTGACTGTTGACTGTTGACTGTTGGCTGTTGACTGTTGGCTGTTGACTGTTAGCTGTTGGCTGTTGACCATATTTCTTGTGGAACAGGCATCCTGCCTGTTCAAAACTGGCTTCTCTGGAGATGTCTATTAGTTCCCAATGACCAATTCCCAATGACCAATCCAAAAAATATGCTGCAAGTCTCTGATTTGAATGTTTACTACGGCGAAAGTCACATTTTGCGCGGTGTGGATTTAAGCGTTAATGCGGGACAAATGGTTTGCTTGATTGGCCGCAATGGTGTGGGCAAAACTACGATGCTGAAAACGATTATGGGGTTGCTGCAACCGCGCAGCGGCACTATTGCTTTTGGGGGTAAGTCTATTACTTCTAAGTTGACTCACCAGCGGGCTAAATTGGGGATTGGTTATGTTCCTCAAGGGCGGGAAATTATTCCGCGCTTGACTGTGAAAGAAAATCTGTTGTTAGGTTTGGAAGCGAAACCAACTCTGACTAAAAATCCTGAAGTTCCTGATGAGATTTTTGAGTTATTTCCGGTTTTGAAGACTATGCTCGATCGCATGGGAGGCGATTTGAGCGGGGGACAGCAGCAGCAGTTGGCGATCGCTAGGGCTTTGATGGGTGAGCCGCAATTGTTGGTTTTGGATGAACCGACGGAGGGGATTCAGCCGTCTATTATTTTGGATATAGAGGCTGCGGTGCGCCGTGTGGTTGCTACTAGGGGGATTTCGGTTTTGTTGGTGGAACAGCATTTGCATTTTGTGCGGCAAGCTGATTGGTATTATGCTATGCAAAAAGGCGGGATTGTGGCTTCGGGAAGCACTAGCGAATTGAGTGATGAGGTGGTTCAGAGGTTTTTGGCTGTTTGAATCGAAGGAAGAAGGAAGAAGGAAGAAGGAAGAAGGAAGGAAGGAAGGAAGGAAGGAAGGAAGGAAGGAAGGAAGATTTTTTGTAGGTTGGTTTCGGCTGGAAAAGAGGAGGCAGAGCCTCCGGATCTTCGTTACCAGGCAGAGCCTGGTAACGAGTAACGCCTGGTAACGAGTAAAAAAACCCGGTTTCTGCTTGTAGGAATTTTATTATTTTTTTCTTCTTCCTCTTCCCTCTTCCCTCTTCCCTCTTCCTTCTTCCTTCTTCCTTCTTCCTTCTTCTGTATTATTAATTTTTTCGGCCGTCGGGCATTGTGGTGCCGGTCATGCTGGCTCGATCGACACTAGCGCCATCTATATTAGCATTCCGGAGGTTGGCATTTGACAGGTTGGCGTCTCTCATGTCGGAAAATCGCAAGTCGGCGCCGTCTAAATTGGTTCCTGTCAAGTTGGCTTTGCGGAGGTTGGTGTTGCTGATTCTGGCTCCGATTAATTCGGCGCCGCTTAAGTCGGCGCGAGCCATATTGGTGTTGACAAAATCTGATATCTCGAAGCGACTACCGCTGAGGTTGGCGTCTGATAAATCTGCTCCTGTGACGATCGCATTTTTTAAGCGCAGGTTAACTAATTTTACGGCTCGGAGGTCGCAGCGGGCGCAGCTTTGAGTTAGCAGCAGCGTTTCGACGTTGGCGTTGATTTGGTCAATTTGTTGCTGGGAGAATCTTTCGGCAAATTCTGGGGAGACGTAGCCGAGCTTTTTGGGATCTTCTGCTTTTGGTTGGGCTGTTGGTGGTTGACTTGTCGGTGGTTGACTTGTCGGTGGTTGGAGTGTTGGTGGTTGGGGTATTTGTGGTTGGATGATTGGTGGTTGGGGCGTTGCTGTTTGCCCGATCGCCCTTAGTTGCAGTCCCAGTTTCGGATATTCTAGACTTGCGCCAACAATTAGCAGGGCGATCGACAATATTGTGAGTTTTTTCATAATTTTTTTGCAAATATACCATTGATATGGTATAATACTCCCAAAACTAATCGGAAGCATCTCATTTTTGTAAAAAGTATTGTACAGCTCGCGAGTGGAGACGATCGCACTCTTAATGCAAAACACAGATACTCCCAACAAATCCCCCTACATTGAAATAAATCTCAATTTATATCAAATACTTCGCAACTATCAGGCACGAAAATTAGTTTTTATCTTGCAGTTCGACAGTCAGTATTTAGCAGTGATCTATGAAAATTCTGTTAGTAGAAGATGACTATCGCATTTCCCAAGCATTAGCAGAATCCCTCACAGACCAACATTATGCCGTCGATATAGCCGCCGACGGCCAAGAAGGTTGGAACTTTGCAGAAGCCTGTACCTATGACTTAATTTTGCTAGACGTAATGCTGCCAAAATTAGATGGGATTAGCCTTTGTCAGCGCTTGCGCCGACAAGGATTAAAAACCCCCGTGCTAATGCTCACAGCTAGAGACACCAGCAATGATAAAGTCATGGGCTTAGATGCCGGAGCAGATGATTATGTCGTCAAACCCTTCGATTTGCCAGAATTAGCAGCAAGAATTCGAGCCTTACTCCGGCGCGGAAGTACAACTTTATCACCAATATTAGAGTGGGAAAATCTGCAATTAAATCCGAACACCTGCGACGTAACCTATCGTGACAATTTGCTGCGTCTCACTCCCAAGGAGTACAGCTTACTAGACTTATTCCTGCGAACCAGCGGGCGGGTTTTAACACGAAGTGCTATCCTAGATAGTGTATGGAGTTTTGAAGACTCACCTGGAGAAGAAACCGTCAAAGTTCACCTCCGGGGTTTGCGACAAAAACTGAAAGCAGCAGGCGCACCCGCTAATTTTATAGAGACTATTTATGGCATGGGTTATCGGCTCAACCAAAACCTCTAATCCCCAATTCCAGGCTTTGGGATGGCGTTTATTGCTATCTTACTTAACAGTTATGATAGCTATTTTAGGGACTTCTGCTGTTGCTGTTTATGAATTATTTGCCAGCACTCTATATCAAGAATTAGACCAGCGATTAGAAGTTTTATCTCAAGCAGCTTCTCACAGTTTAGTTGCGATTGAAAAGCAATACTTTTCACAACATTCACAAGAAAAAAGCGGACTTACAAACAAAGAAAATAGAGACGAAAATAATGATTTCCATCTTGAACTCTATAGCCAAAAAGTCACCCGTCAGTTAGATAAAGACGGAGACTTAGACATTCCTTGGCAAAATCTGCGGGAAGCCGATCAATCTGTAGAATGGTTTAATGAAACAGGTCAAATGTTAGGAAATGCTGGCAAGTCTTTACCTCCTCTACCGATAAAATCGGGTTTCAAAAACATACAAAACGGGCAGATTCGGTCTGCCACAATTCCCGTTTACATTTATGATGGTGAAAAGCAAGAATTAAAAGGTTACATTCGCAGCAGCGAATCTACTAAAGAAGTCGAAGAAGTCCTCAGCAGACTCCGCTGGAATTTGGGTTATGGAAGTATTATTTTTCTCAGCTTGACAGGGGTTGGTGGTTTGTGGCTGACGAAACAATCTCTCAAGCCAATTGAGGAGAGTTTTCAGCAATTAAAACAATTCACCGCCGACGCTTCCCACGAGTTGAGAAATCCGCTAACCGCGATTAAAACTTCAGTGGAAGTGATGCAGAATCATCCTGAGAGAATTCATGCAGCGGATGTTAAAAAAATGGTGGCGATCGCCTCTGCGACTAGACAGATGAGTCAGTTAGTTGAAGACTTACTTTTATTAACTAGAATAGATGCTGCTGCTACAACCATCACCCGCGAGTGGGTAGCCGTTCCGTTAGATGAATTGTTAGAAGATTTACTCGATTTTTGGGAACTGCAAGCTCAAGAAAAACAAATTACTCTCAAATCAAATTTAGGCATCGACACGTCTGTAATGGGAGACGGATCGCAGCTAACTCGTTTGTTTTCCAACTTGATCGGAAATGCAATTCATTATACACCAACGGGCGGCATTGTGACTGTTTCTCTTAGAAGTCAAGGTCGCTTAGCAATTGTTAGTGTACAGGATACTGGGATTGGCATTGCTCCCGAAGATGTTAAATTAGTTTTTGACAGGTTTTGGAGAGCGGATCGAGCCCGAAGTTGCCGGGAAGGAGGTTTAGGGATGGGATTGGCGATCGCCCAATCTATTGTTCAAAGTCACCGAGGAGAAATTAGCGTTACCAGTCAGCTAGGGGTAGGTAGCTGTTTTCAGGTAAAATTCCCCTCAGTAACTTAAAATTTGATATTAATAAAAAACCTTAACTCTTCTTCCCAGATTCTCCTTTTTCTCCACTTTCTCCTTTTTCTCCACTTTCTCCTTTTTCTCCACTTTCTCCTTTTTCGGCACCGCTACTACTCATTAAGACGATCGGTTTAACCGAATTGCTGTCGCTAACCGATGAATTAGCAGCATTAGCGGCATTACTTAAAAAAGAAATCGGAGACAATTGATTAACACTGCTATCATTCTGAGATGCGATCGCGCTAGCAGCAACAGAAGTTAAAACACAAGCTCCAACGCCGAGCCAAATCTTAGTTTTATTTTGCATCTTTCAAAAATCCTTATTGTGGGTGATTACTTGTACTATCCCACACAAAAGTAAAGAACTCGGAAAGAGGGAAAAAATCTAAAAATTGTTTGCACAGACATTACCTTATTGCTACAATGCGAATTCACTAGCAACCTGCAGGAGTGTCCGCAATGATTATCTGTATGGCTAATATTTTGAATGCCGAAGAATTAAAGTTAATTATCAATAGTCTCAAAAATGCTGAGTTTGTAGATGGAAAGTTAACCGCAGGTGGGTACGCCAAACAAGTAAAAAATAACGATCAATTAAAAAATGATGCGACTCCGACTCAAGAAATTAGAAGTCTAGTCAATCAAGCACTCAAACGCAATTCTTTATTTCAAATAGTGGCTCGCCCGAAAGTAATTCGTCCGATTATCTTTAGTCGATATCAGGTAGGAATGTACTACGGGACACATATTGATAATGCAATTATGGGAGATGAAGAACTTACGCGATCGGATTTGTCTCTCACTTTATTTCTCAGCGATCCTGCAACTTACGCGGGCGGGGAATTGGTGATTGAAAGTACCCAAGGCGAACAAGCTTTTAAACTCGATGCTGGCTCGATGGTTGTTTATCCTACTACAACTTTGCACCGCGTGGAACCTGTCACTGAAGGTGAGAGATTGGCGGCGGTGACTTGGGTGCAGAGTTTAGTTAGGGATGCTCACAATCGAGAAATCCTATTTGATTTGGATACGGTTCGCGATATCCTCTTTCAGAAGTCTGGAAAGACGGCGGAGTTTGACTTGCTGTCCAAAAGCATTGCTAATTTGCTCCGAAAATGGGCTGATGTTTAGGTTGAGGAAGTCTTAGAGGCAGTTGAAATAAATTTTATGTCTTTCCGAGTTCTTTACTTTTATTTGTCACAATGCAAATAGATAAGTTAAACAACAAGGATTTGACAATGAGTAACGAAACTAAAATTTGGACAGGCGTGGGACAGTCATATCTCACAAAAGATAATTCGATAGATGTAAATATAGCGTCATCGGAGAGATACCAACTCTCCATCAAAGAGAGTGGCGAAAGTGGTGACAGCAATTCTGGTTACGAAAGTGGCTATGACAGCAGTTACAAAAGTGGTGACAGCAATTCTGGTTACGAAAGTGGCTATGACAGCAGTTACAACAGTGGTGACAGCAATTCTGGTTACGAAAGCGGCTATCAAAGCTACAATAGTAGTTACAGCAATTCTGGTTACGAAAGCGGCTATCAAAGCGGTTATGAGATGGGTTTTTCGAGCGGTCAACCTGTAAATTATTCCAATTATAGCCCAGTAACTGGCAATTTTTCCATCAGTTCTCAGGGATACGAAAGCGGCGGGAATTTCTATCAAAATGAAATTAAAGGTACAGATGGTAACGACATCATGACTGGGATTCTTGGCAATAATATTGCTTTAAAAGGACGCAGTGGAAATGATATTCTCAGCGGCAATAATGGTAATGATAAACTAGAAGGTGGCAAGGGTCAAGATACCCTTGATGGCGGTGCAGGAAATGATATTCTGGAAGGAGGAAAGGGCAAAGATATTCTCACGGGCGGTATGGGTTCGGATCTATTTGAGCTAGAATGGCGATCGGCTGGAAATACTCTCGAACTTGCTGATGTCATCACTGACTTTCAAAAAGGTGCAGATAAACTGAACCTGGCAGATGGCTTAGGATTGTCTAACGTTAATATCACTCAAGGTACGGGAATTTATGCTGGCGATACTCTGCTGCAGGTAGCAAGTACGGGTCAATATTTAGCAGTGTTGAGAGGGGTTAATTATGCAAGTATTAATGTGGCAGATTTCAGTTTTTCATAATGCTAGGATTTGCGCCGAAGCCGGGTTTTTCACAACATGACTTACCCACTTCGACCAAAGAAACCGGGTTTTTTACCGAATCTACAGGTAACAACGAAATATTTTCGTAAAAAACCCGGTTTCTGGCTGCCTCACGGGTCCAAAACTATACAAAAGCGAAATATTTTCGCAAAAACCCGGTTTCGGCCTACCCCTGCGTCCAAGAATATCTGATTTGTCAACAACAAAACCTTTAACAAATAGGAGTATCAATATATGGATAACGTTAACTTTCGCAAACTTCACCGCCAAGTTGCACCGATTATTTTCATCCCTTTACTATTGACGGCCTTGACTGGTGTTGCCTATCGGCTGGGAGAAGATTGGTTTGGCATAGAAGGTGATGCTGCTGAGATTTTTATGGATATTCACCAAGGAAGCTATCTCGGAAAAGAGCTCAGACCAATTTATGCACTTTTGCTGGCTTTAGGAGTGATTGGGCTGATAGTTACTGGTTTAAGTATGACCAAACTTTTTGGTGGCGCACGCCCTGAAAAACAGGGTGCTAAACTTGATTTTCGTAAGGTTCACCGTATTGCTACACCGATTGTTGTCTTGCCTTTAGCAGTTAGTACGGTGACAGGTGTAATCTACCGAGTTGGCAGAAGTTGGTTTAAGATGCCGAAAGAGGTAGGACAAGTTTTTCTGAATATCCACCAAGGAGGATATTTGGGAGATTTTTTGATGCCAATTTATGTGCTTTTTGTGGGTTTGGGTGCAATTTTGCTGCTGGTAACAGGAATTAATATGACTGGTATGTTTCGGAAACGCCGCCAGCCGAAAATAGAGGAAGATAACTAAGGAATGAAAATTTAATAACTTAAACACTTCCTACAGTTTTTTATCCTATAAGCTGTGAGGTAAAATGAGGCAGAGCCTCCGGAGCTGTATTACCAGGAAGAGCCTGGTAACAAGCCAATTGCTTAAGTTATTTAATTGCTATTCCTAATTAGATTGGCGATTAAAGAATTGGAATCGATAATTTTTGTGGTTTTCAGCTTGATGGTGGTGCATCTTTTGGAGATATGGTATGCAATATTTTTTGGTACTCTCGCTTTTAATTAAGATGATGAATCAAGCTATGAAAAATGCAAAAAAACGTTTTCGATCGGAAAATCTATGGGAAATTCGCTTAAAAGGAACCCGCACTAGCGCCTTTTTGACTGAGATATTAAGTAACAGCGGTCACTTTTTTATTCTCAAGAGTTTATCTGACCTGATATTGGCTGGTTGGTTCAAATTTATCACAGATCCAACTGAATATTTGTTGATAGTAGCAATGTGCGTTCAGTCTTGGTATCTGTCGAACTCGAAATACCATCGTTTTTGGGGAAATCTGATGTTTGTCGGCATCTATACGGTGGTCGATTTGCCGATAGATGGGCTAGATTTTTTCCAAAACCCGACTCACTTTGTGTTTTGGTTATTTTCTTTGATGATTGCTACTTTGCAAGGATTGCGATTCCATTGGGCTAAGGGTATCGATTATTGGCTGATTCCATTGGAAAGTTTGGTGCGGGCTTTGATGGTGGTAGCTTTCTATGTTGTGATTGGGATTAAGTCTCACTATTTAATTGCTGATACAGAATTTATTCTGAGCTTTGTGGGGAGTGCAACGCACTGGTTTCTTACGTGGAGTATGGTGTTTATTGGTTTGCTTTTGGGGTTGCAGTCGCTACAGCTTGTCAAACAAAGAAAGCAGCTACAAGAAACTGCTCAACTGCTGGGAAATATGGCAGAATGGGGGATGGGAAGTCATGTGGTGGAAACTGCGCTGAATAATCCTGAAGGTTTGGCTTTCCAAAAGTGCGATCGCACAATTGTATTTATGGACATTCGCGGTTTTACCAGTTGGTGCGAAAAAACTTCCCCTGAGACGGTTGCAACTGTTCTTAATGAGTATTATCGCTGCGTTGAACCAGCAGCAGCTAAGTTTCAGCCTTTGAAAATCACATTTACAGGGGATGAAATTATGGCTATTTATGCTACGCCACGGCAGGGAGTTGCTGCGGCTAAATCTATGAGTAAAGCTGCTTTAGAAATCCTTGAATTATATGGAGTTGGTGCGGGATGCGGGGTGCATTGCGGGAGCGTTATCGAAGGGCTATTTGGCAGTGAAGACGTGAGGACTTATACTGTAATTGGTGATGTTGTGAATACAGCAAAACGATTAGAAGGTGCCACGCCTGGTGGTGCAATTACTATTTCTGATGCTGTCTATCAAGGGATGTCACAAAATCTAACAGTCGAACTTTGTGAACCGATTGTGGCTAAAGGTAAAACAGCAGCTTTAATTGCATGGCGGTTAATATAGCACAATACGATTCACTTAAGACCGATCGCCCCTAAGATCATTTCCGGTGGACGATTGTAACAAAATCAGGTGTGAGGTTTGATTAGTTAAATAGATCCAAATTCAGATAAAAAACTTCGGAACCGTCAGGTGCGCGAATCAACTTTTCTATTAGCGGAGGCAGTTGCTGTTGGCGGTACAATTCGGGAATTTCGCAGAAGCTTTCTTCGGCAATTTCTAAAATCTTGGGCATATCAGGAATGGCAATCCCCAAGCGATCGCTCTTATTTAAGGTGCAAACAATTAAATAGTTGCAGTCAGCAATGCTCCGGCTGCTGGGAAAAAATTTGGATAAATTAATCAGGGTAATCAGTTCTTCTTGGTGGCGCACTAAACTTTGACCGCTATCTAAAAAACCGTAGGGATTAAAGTCTTTAACAACGCGCTGCACTCTTTCAATAGGAACCGCATAATTAACGCTTCCCAGTTCAAAGGAAACAAGTTTTCGAGGAGGATTTCTGACAGCACCTTGTTTTTTACTGCGAAATCGACGATTATAATTCGTGTGAGTCATGCGATTTTAGATTGGGAATTGGGAATTGGGAATTGGGAATTGGGAATTGGGAATTGGGAATTGGGAATTGGGAATTGGGAATTGGGAATTGGGAATTGGGAAATTAAAAAGCTAGAACTATTTATATTTCTACTAACAACTGTCAACTGTCAACCGTCAACTGTCAACTGTCAACTGTCAACTGTCAACTGTCAACTGATTTAATGTTTGATTAATTTGGGGATTGCTTCTAAAAGTTGGGCTTCACTGTAAGGTTTCGTAAAATATTGATTAGCGCCTAATTCCATTGCCATTTGCCGATGTTTTTCGCCGCTGCGAGATGTCAGCATGGCTACGGGAATTTTAGCAAAGCGCTGGGTCGATCGCATAGAGCGCAATAATTCAAATCCATCCATCCGGGGCATTTCAATATCCACAATCGCTAAACTGCAATCAAGACCATTTTGCAGCTTTTCCAGGGCATCCAAACCGTCTTTAGCCTGCACCACCCGGTAACGGGCGCGAGTCAGCATCAGAGACAACAACTGTCGAATTGTATAGGAATCGTCCACTACCAAAATCTGGGGCGACTGACTCGAAGTCGGCGCCATTGGTGGCGTTTTACCCGACGCAGGGGCGATCGAACTATTTGATAAAGGTTGACCCACCAAATCATCCACATCCAAAATAGTTACAACTTTACCGTCACCCAAAATCGTACTCCCCAAAACCCCGCGAGGCTTGGATAGAGGAGGTGGCAAAGGTTTAACCACAATTTCCTGCTGGCCGATGAGGCGTTCGACAGCCACCGCCAGCATTCCTTCGGTAGAAGCCAAAACTAAGACGGGAATGTGATCTTGCGTCAAGGGGTCTGGAGAGGGGCCATCGGGCCCGACGACGCTGTATTCGAGCAAATCTTGCAGCCGCACCAAACGAATAAATTCATCCCGCCACCACAGCATCGGCTGATTGCCGGCGGTGTGAACTTCGGAGGCTTTGACGTGCAGAATTTCCTCGACTGCATCCAGCGGTACTGCTATTTTATTGCGATCGGTCTTTACCATCAAAGCCTCAGTAATAGATAGCAACAATGGCAGTTTGATGATAAAACTCGTACCTTTTCCCAGGCGAGAGTCCACCTTCACAGTGCCCCGCACAGTCCGCAAATTTGTTCGCACCACGTCGAGCCCGACTCCCCGCCCGGAAAGATCACTTACTTCCTCAGCAGTGCTGAAACCAGGCCAAAATAAAAAATCGTAGAGTTCGGCAATGGAAAATTCTTGAGCTTGTTCTTCCGTGGCTAAACCCTTTTTAACTATTTTGCGGCGAATGATTTCCGGGTCGATACCCTTGCCGTCATCGGCGATGGTAATGATAGTTTGGCCGCCTTGATGGCGGGCTTCGATTTCAATTTGACCGCTGGCGGGCTTGCCGTTCGCTTGCCGAATTTCGGGCATTTCGATGCCGTGATCGAAGGCGTTTCTCACTAAGTGTACTAAGGGGTCGCGCAAGGCGTCGAGCAAGCTTTCGTCAATTTTAGTATCCCTTCCTACTAGCAACAGGTTGACATCTTTATCGTAAGTGAGGCACATATCCCGGAGCGCTCTGGGTAGGTGATCGACGGCGCGGCTGAAACTGACGACTCGCAACTGCATGACGCGGCTGCGGAGTTGTTCGGTGATGCGGCGCAGTTGGTCGGTACTGCGCTCGAATTTCATCGCTAAGGTGTCTAATTTGGTGGCGGATTGGGAAATTGCTTCGGCGGTTTCGATGACTTCTGCGGCGGTGGAGTGGAACTCTGTATAACGATCCATCTCTAAGATGTCGAAGTGCTCGTGGGCGATCGAGGATTTGTCGATCGCCATCAGTGGAAATTCTGTTTCAGATCCTGGAAGTTTTGCCAATCCGGAATTACCGTTTCCTCCTTTCCAGTCTGCAAAACTCAGTCTGTCGTATTCTTCCCGCAACTGGCCGCCGAATTGGTTCAAATCTACGATACTGCGGCGGATGCGTTTGACTTCGCCGCGCAATTCGGATTCTTGCAGTTCCAAATTTGTACGGTTGATGACTAATTCTCCGACTAGATTCACCAATTCTGTTAACCGTTCTAAGTCTACGCGGATTGTCGGCCTTTGTGGGTTGGGGAGAGGGGGAGTGGGAGAGAGGGGGAGTAGGGGAGTGGGGGGGAGGGGGAGTCGGGGAGAGGGGGAGTCGAGGATTTCGGATGTTTCGGATGTTTCTGGTGGGTTTTCGGCGGGTGGGGGGGAGATTTGGGGAAGTTCGATCGCCCTTCCGTCTAATAGCTGTTGGCGTGCGGTTTGCAAGTTTTGGGCGATCGCCCAACCCTCGGACTGCAACCGCTGTAAAGTCAAATCGGGAGAGTCGATTAAATCTCTGAGGGGTTCAGCGACTTTCCCAAAATCCGGCAATTGCAGCATTCCAGCCAAGCCGGAGAGTTGGTAATAAACCTGGTTGAGGGCGGTGATGCTTTTTGCTAAATCTGCCTCGGAAGCTTGGGAAAGTTCGGTTTCTAGGCGATTGAAGATTGGCGGCAATTCGTGTTCAAAAATCAGTTTCAGGGTTTCCGGGGCTGCCGATCGACTGGCTGCGGGGACTGGTGGCGGCCCCGGCTTGCCGTATTTTGCCTCGAACTCGGCCTGAATTTGGGCGATCGCCTCCAAGTTTGCGGTTTGATCTGGAGTGTTGACATCCGAGTGCACGATTGCTTCGGCCGAAATCTTTTTGAGAATGTCCACCCCTTGCAGCAAAACAGTTACAGTGACCGGTTCCAGGGCCGACAAGTCCGTGCGATCGCGCAAAATGACAAAACAGTCCTCCAGCGTGTGAGCGGCCGCCGACACGTTTTGAAAGCCCAACATCGAACCCGCACCTTTAATCGAATGCGCCGCCCGAAACATTTCTTTTACCGCCGCTTGTCGCTCTTTTAAATCAGCAGCTTCCATCGCCAGCAGGTGAGTTTCCATTGATTGGAGAAACTCTTGAGTTTCTGCGGTAAAAGCATCTATTAATTCGTTTAAATCATCGTCATTCATATATAAAACTTGACAGTTGACAGAAGAGCCCCGAGCGGAGTCGAGGGGTTGACAGTTGACAGTTGACAGTTGACAGCTTATTAATTGAGTAGGATGCGGAATGTGAACTGGTTTGTAGTGAGGACTTTAGTCCGCATCCAACAAAGGACTAAAGTCCAGCGAACTTTCTTAAAATTGGTTTGTAGTGAGGACTTTAGTCCGCATCCAACAAAGGACTAAAGTCCAGCGAACTTTCTTAAAATTGGTTTGTAGTGAGGACTTTAGTCCGCATCCAACAAAGGACTAAAGTCCAGCAAACTTTCTTAAAATTGGTTTGTAGTGAGGACTTCAGTCCGCATCCAAGAAAGGACTAAAGTCCAGCAAACTTTCTTAAAATTGGTTTGTAGTGAGGACTTTAGTCCGCATCCAAGAAAGGACTAAAGTCCAGCGAACTTTCTTAAAATTGGTTTGTAGTGAGGACTTTAGTCCGCATCCAAGAAAGGACTAAAGTCCTCACTACAAACCTAATAACTAGCTGCGGAAATTCGCTACCGACTTTTGCAATTTGCTGACAGAACCCGATAAATCATCAAGCGATGCTTTAACATCCGAACCTTTTTGTGCAGTTGTATTCGCAATCTCGTTAACTTGCTGCATACTGTTAGAAATTTCCTCAGCGGAAACAGTTTGTTTTGCCGAAGCGCGAGTAATATTCTGCACCAAAGCATTCATTTCTCGACTAACTTCGATAATCGCATTCAGGTGAGTTTTAGCTTCGCTGGCTAGCTTAGTGCCTTCCACTACCTCTAGCGTCCCCGATTCCATTGCCTTCATGACGCGGCTGATTTCTTCTTGGATTGTACCGACAATTTCCGAGATTTCCTCCGTCGCGCCTGCCGATCGCTCTGCGAGTTTCCGCACTTCTTCGGCGACAACCGCAAAACCCAAACCTTGTTCGCCGGCTCTGGCTGCTTCAATCGTAGCATTGAGAGCTAACAAATTGGTTTGCGAGGCAAGTTGAGAAATCGAAGTGACAATTTTGCCGATTTGTTGCGAAGATTCGCCCAAACGCTTCATCATTTTTGAGGTAGAGGCGATCGTCAATCGGAGCTCGTTAATGCCTTCGACAGCGCGATCGACCGCCAGCCCTCCAGCTTCAGCGGTGTGAGAAGACTGCTGGGCGACGGTTTCGGCGCGCACCGAAACATCTCGCACGTCGCGGATCGAATTCACGATCCGCTCGATTTCCCGCATGATCGCAGATATTTTTGTGGCTTGAACTTCCGCCTGTTGGGTGAGTTCGCTGGTATTGTTAATTGACTCGCCGGTGGCAGAAGTTACCTGTTCGGCTAAAGTTTGAATCCCCGTTACCACCTTCCGCAGAGAACCGATTAAGAAGTTAAACGAGTCGGCGACAGCACCTAAAACATCGTTAGTTACTTCCGCCCTAACTGTCAAATCGCCTTGAGCCGCGCCTTTAATTTCTCCCAACATTTTGAGAACTTGCTGCGTCATCGAATCCGCTTCTGCTTTGCGTTCGGCTGCTAATTTTTCCAGTCCTTCTTCTGCCTCTTTGCGCTCGGTGATGTCAAAGCGGATGGCGATATATTTGACTATTGTACCGTTAGTATCGAAGATGGGGGCGATCGTGGAATCTACCCAATAAAACGAGCCATCTTTGCGCCGATTTTTAACTTCCCCTTTCCACACCAAGCCGCGAGAAATTGTCAGCCACATTTCGGCAAAAAATGCTTTGGGATGGTAGCCGGAATTGACAATGCGGTGGTCGCGGTGCAACAGTTCTCCCATGCTGTAACCGGATATTTCACTAAATCTTTCATTGACGTAGGTGATCGTGCCTTTGATATCTGTTTCGCTGACGATCGCAGCTTCATCGAGGGCATTTTGCCGCGTTTTGAGTTCTTGCAGCAAGCGTTCCTGTGCCTCGGCCAACTGCTGCATCTGTTGCTGCGATGCTCTTTCCTGGCTGACGTTGCGGCAAACGACTACACCGCCTTTAATCTCCCCCGTTTCGTCTTTAAGTGGTTTGCCATTAACTTTTAGCCACAGCCCCTCTGGCTTGCCTGCGTGGCGGGTGAACACTTCTACTTCGTGTACTGATTCTCCTCGAATCGTGCGGGCTAAAGGGATGTCTGCGGGAGGATAGGGAGTGACTTGATCTGGCAAAAATAAGCCGTATTTTCCTGGCCATTCGCCAGGGGGAGTATCTGTCGAACCCAAGCCAATGATAGTTTCAGCGGCGGGGTTGAACAACACAACATTCCCATTTTCGTCAGCAGCAATCACGCCGTCACCTATGTTGTCTATTAATAATTGCAAGAGATTGCTTTGCCGTCTAAATTCGTCTTCCGAAGTTGCTAATTGAGCTGTTGTTTCTTGCAGTTGACTAATTCTTTGTTTGCTTTCGGTAATGTCGCGCGCGACTGCATACATGATCTTTTCTTCGATTAGCGGTCGCGATTTCCAGGACAGCCATTTGTAGGAACCGTCTTTGCAGCGGTAGCGATTTTCAAAAGATATTGTTTCGACGCCGGCGGTGATTTTTGCTGTTTCTGCTAAGGTTTTTTCCAGGTCTTCGGCATGGACAAAATCGATAAAAGATTGGTCTTGCAGTTCCTCTACTGTGTAGCCGAGGGTTTTTGCCCAAGCGGGATTGAGGCGCTTGAATTTGCCTTGAAAATCGGCGATGCACAGCAAGTCGAGGGAGAGGGTGAAAAACCGATCGCGCTCTGCTTCGGCTTTTTTGCGATCGGTAATTTCGATCGCCACACCGCCGACACCCATCGGTTTGCCATCAACTCCCGGCAAAGGAAAGTAAGAAGCCAGCCAATCTCGGATCGCGCCCGGTTGATTGACGGTTGTGCCTGAAACTTCGATGTTTAAAAGCGGTTGGTTGTTTGCCAGAACGCCCTCCAAAATCGGCTGTAGAGTATCAACCATATCCGGTATAACTTCTCTCACCGTCTTGCCGAGGTGTTCGGCAACTGAGGGGCCTGTGGTTTCGGCTAATTTCTCGTTTGCTTGCACAAACCGCAATTGGTCGTCAAAAATAAACATCGAAGCCGGGGCGGCGGCGAAAAATGCGTCAAAGCGGGATTGACGCAAAACTAATTCTCGTTCTAAGACTTTGCGATCGGTTACTTCCAGAATGAAAGCACCAATACCGATCGGTTTGCCGTCCTCTCCCGGCAACGGAAAGTAAGAAGACAGCCAATCCCGCACCACATCAGGCTGCGCGGTGGTGCCGTGGGAGAGTTCGAGGTTTAAAATCGGTTCGTTGGTACTAAAAACCTGCTGGTAAAGGGGGCCAAGAGTCGGTGCCATTTCCGGTTCAACTTCCCATAGGGTTTTGCCAATGTATGCCGAAGCCGGTTGACCTCCCAATTCGGCTAATTTTTCGTTGAACTGCACGAACCGCAGTTGCTCGTCGGTGATAAACATTCCCGCCGGTGCGGCAGCGAAAAAGGCATCAAAGCGAGCTTGACGTACAGCGAGTTCTCGTTCTAGAGCTTTGCGATCGCTAAGATCACGGCCTTCTGGAATTAACAGCACGACTTGGCCACTCTCGTCTTTGATGGGTTTGAGGGAGAAGTCAATGGTTATTACTACACCGCCGACAACTAGCACGTCGGCTTCGTAGCGGACTACCTCGCCGGCGGCGGCTTTGGCCACAGATTCCCGTACCTGTTGCTTGACTTCAGGAGAAATCTGCCACCACGGGGTTTCCCAAAAGGGCTTGCCTATTACCTGTTCGAGTGGCACGCCAGCCGCGGAGAGGGCTGTTTGGTTGGCTTCCAACATCGTGCCGTCGGGTGTCAGCAAACCTATAAATTGGAAGGATTGGTCAAAAATGGCTTGGAGTAGTCTTTCGCGATCGCGCAGCATCTCTTCGGCTTGTTTGCGATCGCGAATGTCGCGCGTCACAGTCGCTAAACCAATAGGCTCGCCTGTTTCTGGGTCTTTGAGAGTAAATAGGGTAAAGTCTACGGGAATATTTTCGCCGGTTTGAAAGTTTTTCAACCGGAATTCGCCCTGCCACAAGCCATCTCGCATGGTAGCAGGCATAATCTCTTCTGTGAGTATTGTCGCGTCTTCCTGCGAGAAGGATTTCAATATAGTTTTGGTTGTGAGTTCTTCAAGGTTTTGAATTCCGACTAGCTTCATTCCAGCAGGATTCAGGTATGTTAACAGTCCCTCCATTGTTCCTAAGCCAATAAAATCCGAGCTGTTTTCGACTATCGCAATTAATCTTTGGTTCTCGATTTCGGCAAGCTTGCGCTCTGTAATATCGTTATTAGTTTCCAAAATTGCTTTGGGTTTGCCCTGTTCGTCTCGCTGCAAATTCCAGCGACTGAATACGGTAATTTTGGTGTGGTAATTAGTGGTATGAATCACTTCTCCTTCCCAATAATCCCGCTCTGCTAACTGTGCCGATATTATTTCTAAAGGCTGGGGGAAGATGGTGTGAAATAGATTATGGGTGAGTTGACCCAAAGCTTCTTGTTTCGTGAAGCCGTACATTCTCTCGGCGCCTTGGTTCCAATAATTAATCGTGCCGTCAATATCCCGAACAATCAAGGCATCGCTGGCGAGGTCGAGCATTTGTAAGTTCTGCTCCAAGATTTGTTCGGTGCGCTTGCGTTCAGTGATGTTGCGGGCGATCGTTGAGATAAATTCAACTTCTCCGTTCTGAGATTTGTGGGCAATAATTACTTGAGAAACTGGTATTTCTTCGCCGTCTAAAGTCTGCCAAATCGTCTCGCCGCTCCACACTCCATCCCGACAGGCTGCGGGGATGCCGACTTGCATCAGAATGTCCATACTTTGGGGCGATGTCACGTCGGAAATGCTGATGTCTGCTAAATCTGAGTCCTCGCTAACTCTCAAGATTTCTCTGGCGGCGCGGTTGAGATAGATGGTGTGCTGTTGTGAGTCACTCATACCTACCCAGTCGGTTGTGGTTTCTAGGATTGCTTTGAGGCGCAATAGTTCTTGTTCGGATTCGCGTCGTTCTGTGATGTCGCGCGCGAAGCCGAGAACGCCTAGAATCTTGCCTTCTGCGTCTTTGAGGGGCAATTTTTGGGTGTCGAAGACGTGTACTTTGCCGTCTGCTAAGGTGGCAATATCGTTCGGGTTATGGAGTTCCTGACCGCCGAGTACGGCTGTGTCGTCAGCGCGCCAGCCTTGAACTTGTCTTTGAGGATCAGTTTGGGTATCGAGGTTGCCGAATATTTGCTCTGCGGGTACGTTGAGTTCTACGTCGTCTTTGCCTAGCATTTCTGCTTGAGTTTTGCCGAAGGCGGCGGCGAAACCTGCATTGACTAGGGTGTAGCGGAAGTTGCAATCTTTGACGAAGATCAAGTCCGGGGTGGCGTCAATGACTGTACGCAGCAAATTTTGAGAGCTTTCTGCTGCTGCGAGTATCTGCCGCAGTTGTTCTTCCATTTCCACGCGCTTGGTGATTTCTCGAATCGCGCAAACGAGGACTTTGCTGCCGGATGCGTCTACAAACGTAGATTTTTTCACCGATAGAAAGCGGGTATTTCCTGTCAAGTTCGTGATAGTTTCTTGGGTTTCGATGCTGGTGTTTGCCAAGAAAACTAATTTATTTTTTTCTTCATATATGTCTGCTTGTTCTTTTGGCAAGAAGTCGCGGTAAGCTTTGCCTATTAGTTCCGATCTACTGTGACCTATGTATTGACAGAAGGCATCGTTTAATGCTAGCCAGCGGTGCTGTTCGTCTTTGACGTAAATCGGGTCTGGGATGGCGTTGAGGATATTGTTTAAGAATTGTTCTGAGGCTTTTAATCGCTCTTGGATTGCAGTGCGATCGCGAATTTCCTCTTGCAATAGTGCGTTGGTTTCTTGAATCTGCTGGGTTCTTTCATCGACCCGCTGCTCTAGTTCTGCGGTTAGCTGCTGCAATTGCGATTCTATCTGTTTGCGCGCTGTAATGTCGCGACCTTCGGCGAGGATTTGAAATACTTCTCCAGTTTCATTTAACAAGGGCTTAAATGACACGTCAATTACTCTCACCTGGTTGTTGAAATCGGTAATTTCGTATTCTTCCCGCACAAATTGGCCTGTCGAGACTTGTTTGATGTTGGTTTTGAGTCGCTGCTGGTTGGTTGAGGATGATGCCCACCAAGGTGTGTGCCAAAATTTCATCCCGATCGCTTCGGAGGCTGCCAAATCCCCCAATTCTAGGGCTGTCTGATTGGCTTCGAGCAGAGTACCGTCTGGCTCCAATAACGCGATTAGTTGAAAAGCTTGGTCGAAGATTGCCTGAAATCGCTGGGTAGTTTCGCTGAGTGCTTGTTCTGTTTCTTTTTTGGAGGTCAAAATTTGGGTGGAACCTACTAAGAACTCGTAGCGGTTGGACAAACTCAAAAAGGCGATCGCCGGAATCACAGTTATCCAATCGGACACAGTTTGTGCTACCGGGGAGTGTGGCAGTCCCAGATATTCGGCTGCGTGCCCGGTGTGTCCGAAAGCGCAGCTCCAAAATATGAATGCTGTGACTGTAGCGAAGATGTCGAAGCCGAATTGACGGTTTCGCCACAAACCTAAGCTGATCAGCGAGGCGATCGCAAAGTAACAGAAACAAATGATGCAATTAGCAACCCCGGCTACCAGCGAGGCGGAGAAGTCGGGCAATGTCAGGGTGAATGTTGTTGCGAGCAAGCTATAAAGAAGTTTCATCATAAAATTAAGAATTGGTAAATTAAATGGGGGCAATGGCTCTATTTTAGATTTTAGATTTTAGATTTACTCCCTATTCTTCCTTTATAAATTGTCAACTGTCTAAAGACTTCGCTGTCAACTGTCAACTGTCAACTGTCAACTGTTCTCAACTGTCAACTGTCAACTGTCAACTGTCAACTGTCAACTGTCAACTGTTTAATTACCAGCGTTCCGAATGGGCGATCGCTTCGACATCGACGATCATGAGCAAGCGTTCCTCGGAATTGTACAAACCTTTTAAAAAAGGAGCTAACTCGGGGCTGACATCTACTGCTGAGACAGTGCGATCGGGATTCAGAGACAAAACTCCTTCGACGCGGGAGACGGCCAATCCCATCCGCATTCTCGACAATCTCACATCTCGCGGATCGGGCGCTTCCACCACTAAGATGCGGCTGCTTGGGTGGTGAGTGTCAACCGGCTCAATACCTGCAAACCGTCCGAAGTCTGCTGCTGCTAGGATTTCGCCCCGCAAGTTGGTTAGTCCCAGCAAAAATGGTAGGGTGTTGGGAACCGGGGAAATCGGTTGTTCCTTGAGGGAAAGGACTTCCCGCACTGCTTCTAGCTCTACGCCAAAGAGACTTCCTCCTTGACCGAAAAGGAGAAATTGCTGTGTTCCACTTGTGTGAGTCCCCGCTGCGGGTGGAGCAGTTGTTTTCATGGCAGATTTTTTGTTTCTAGTGTATCTTACAAATTCGGATTTTGCTTTGCCACGAAAGTCGATCGCTAGTAATTTTATTTTTGCCTCAAATTATTAACCTATACAATTGAAAATTCTGTGTCTAAAAATAGGGAATTAAATCCTGTCCGCTGGGAACACAGAATAAGATTGGTTCACCTTGTTTATTTAAGGTAATTAACGGCATGATGGAATTACTCATAACTACCGCGTTGGGGATCTTCACTAAAGTTGCATTCTTGTTAGCAACTGCGGTTAAATAAATAAATCGCGGGTTGAGCAAATCACCAAGTCGAGATTGCGATTAAAAGCAAAATCTTTAGGAGATTCTGAAACCCAGTTTGTTTAAAAAACAGGGTTTCTCTAAAGTAATGTTTTCTATGAAAGCTACTCAACACTTTATATTGTGTTTACGCCGAAAGCAGGCGCTGGACGATGTTGACGAGTTGCTGAGGTTCAAAGGGTTTGCTGACGTAAGCGTCGGCGCCTAAATCGGTTCCCCAAGCTTTATCGATATCGGTGTTTTTATGAGTACAAAATACTACTGGCAAGTGTGCCGTTGCGCGATCGCCCCGCAATTCTCTGATCACTTCAAATCCGTTCATTCGCGGCATCACTACGTCTAAAACCACGAGATCCGGGGGCATTTCTCGGATCAGGGCGATCGCTTCTTCGCCGTCGCCAGCCCGGATCACCCGCATTCCGGCATCTTGCAGAATGCGACAGATGATTTCGAGTTCGCTAGGAACGTCGTCCACTACTAAAATTTTTGACATAATTCCACACTTCCTTGGTGTTGTTGACTGCGGACAATCTTGATTCAGAAGCTGGCGCTCTCGGCTATTTGACGGCAGCCCACCAGCGAACAAATTAATGCAGTTCTAAATACAATATAACCGGTCACAGTGCCCAAGGGAAGAATGAAGAAGTAAGAAGGAATAAGGAATCAGCAATAAATTAGATGAATTCGAGAAGTAAAAAGCAGCTATTTGTATATCTGTGACTTCCGTCTTTTTCACAAAAATAATTGAGAATTGGGGATTTTCAATTCTCAATTACCCAGATTTAAGCTTCGATAATTACTCGCAGATTACCGCGCTTTTTCATCACCCGACAAGCGGTTGATGAACCAGAGCGCTCAAATTCCAAATCGAGCAAAGTCGAGCCGATTCTTAAGTTATTTAGCGACAGTTTGTTAATCGATTCTGGCAGTGCAGGATCGATAATTCGCAGTTGGTTTTCCGGGGCATTGGGAACTAAATTTAACATCATTTGCAAGAGTTGAAAAATGCTCCCGGTTGCCCAAGCTTGGGGCGAGCAAGCTACAGGATACTGCACGGGGCGATCGCTCTCGCTGTTGCGCTCGTAGCCGCAAAAAAGTTCGGGGGGACGTTCGTAGGGTTGCAGCAATGTCATGTCAAATAAGCCTTGAGCTACTTCTAGGGCTTGTTCGACGCGGCCGATCGATCGCAATCCCATGGCTGTCAAAGCGTTGTCGTGGGGCCAGACGGAGCCTGTGTGGTAGCCGATGGGATTGTAGGCGGGAGATTTTGAGGACAGGGTGCGAATTCCCCAACCGCTAAACATATCTGGAGCTTGCAATCTTTCTGCTACGCTTTGAGCTTTTTCATCGGACAAAATGCCGAGGTGCAAACAGTGTCCGGGATTTGATGAAATGCTGTCTGCGGGTTTGCCTTCGCCGTCTAATGCTAGGGCGCAATAACCTAAATCTTCGAGCCAAAAATCGCGGTTAAATCGGGTTTTTAGGTCTCTTGCTTCTTCTTCCCAGCGATCGACTAAATCGATGCGTTTCTTGATGCGGGCAATCCCTGCGAGCCTGGTTTTGGCAGCGTAAACGTAGGCTTGAACTTCGCACAGGGCGATCGCTCCTTCTGCCATGATGCCGGAGCGGTTGACGATGCAATCTCCCGAGTCTTTCCAGCCTTGATTTGCTAAGCCGCGCTTGGATTTTTGGTAATAGCTGAGGTAGCCTGTGGCGGCGCATTTGCGATCGATCCATTCCATCGCTGCCAAGGCATTTGGCCACAAAAAATCCAAAGTTTGGTTGTCGTAAGTCCAGGCGTAATATTCAGCGTACAGCATCAACCACAGTGGCGTTGCATCGACAGTTCCGTAATAGGGAGTGTGGGGAATTTCCTGACAGCGAGCCATTTCTCCCATACGAATTTCGTGCAATATTTTGCCCGGTTCTTCGTCGCGCCAATCGTCGTCATTTTTGCCTTGGTAGTGAGCTAAAGTTGTCAGGGTTTCTCTGGCTAAAGTTGGATCTAGAATTAAGATTTGAGCAGCGGCGATGATGGAGTCGCGGCCGAATAAGGTTGAAAACCAGGGAACTCCGGCGGAAATTGCTTTACCTTTACCAAAGGTTTGCCGCAGGGAATAAATGTCTTGTTCGGCGCGTTTTAGGAGTCGGTTAAATGTGCTTTTGTCCGAGTTGATTCTGGTGATTTGACTCAGCCATTCTCGCTCTTCTAAAAGTTCTGCTGCTTTGGCTTGAATTAGGTTGACGGGAGTGGTGACTTTGGAGATGGATTTGCGATCGATCAGCATTTTCAGCCGATAGCCCAGTTTGATGGCTTCGTGGGATTCTAGGGAGATGCGCCACACTGCTGTGTTGCCTTGAAAAAGTGCTGGCGGTTGGTTGTAAAAATCGATCTGAGATTCCATCACCGAGCCGTCTAAACCTTTGTAGGCAAGGGTTAAACTTTCCTGGAGCTGGCAGGCAGGATATTGCCCGATTGAAAGTCCGTCGATCGCGAGTTGTGCTGGAATTGCGGCATTTGGGTTTTCTACTGCCAAATTTTCACCGTCGTTATTACCGTTGGTACTGGCGATCAAAGCTGGTTTTTCTGCTTCAGTTGCGGACAAGCCGTCGGTTTTTTTGGGCATCAGGCGCAGGAGCGTGCCGCGTTTTTCGCGCCCGTAACCCCGCACTTCAAATAAGTCTAAGAAATCTGAGTTGAAGCTGAGACTTATTTCAAAGCTGACTGCTTTTGTGGTGAAGTTGGTGATTTCTATGTCTTCAAACAAACCGCCGTTGAGTACCATTTCTCGCCTGATGCCGATGGTTTCTGCTGGGATGCGATCGTCAATGCGGGGGTTCGAGCACAAAACTGTTTGCAGGTAGCCTTTTTCGGCGTTGCTGCTGAGCAAAATTGGCGATCGCCCTTCTATTTGCAATTCTAGGCGGCTGAGAAAGCGCGTGTCGTGGCAAAACAATCCGAGGCTGGCCACGCTGTCGTCTTCCAAGCAACCTGAGATGTTACCGAGGGTGTCGGTAATTAGGAATAAATCGTCGTCTTTGAGGGTGAGTGTTGGTTGAGGTCGATCGGCGATCGCGCAAGGCCACTCGGTTACAGGTGCCTCTGCTGCGGCTGCAAATGTTTGTCCTTCTAGTTCATATGTTGTTGTATCGGTCATTGTTACTAAAAGTGGATTCCCAGCTTTCAAAAGTTTAATTTTCTTGAGCTTTTGACTCTTGTCTTTTTGACCTTAATTTTTGATATGAAGCGCCCTGATGTAATGCTTCACTCTTTGAATCCTAGCATTTTTTTTTGCCTCCTGCTACCAAAATGTTAGATTCATCAAATAAATTTAACTTTTCTTAAAGCAGCACAAAAAAGTGCAGCGATTGGTAAAAAATCAGCATAATATCGACCAACTAATCTAGCAGTTTTTAAGATAATTATTAGCAAGATAGCTAGGACGGGCTAGAAGCCCATCCCACATTTTTTTATTGTGGGATGGGCTTCTAGCCCGTCCCAAAGATAGCTAGGACGGGCTAGAAGCCCATCCCACATTTTTTTATTGTGGGATGGGCTTCTAGCCCGTCCCAAAGATAGCTAGGACGGGCTAGAAGCCCATCCATCCCACATTTTTTATTGTGGGATGGGCTTCTAGCCCGTCCCAAAAAATTAATTAAAAAAACTTTTGCAATATTATCTAATCCTCTGAAATACATTAGGGACATGGCAGTGCCGTGTCCTTCTTCCTCCTACTGTTGAGAATCTTCTTCTGAGAGTTCGATTCTGATTTTTCCACAACTAAAAACACAATAAAAATCAGGTAAAAACCGGGCATTTCCATAAGATAACCCGGCTGATTGAATGTTGTAACTAAATTTTGGATAAGTAAACCCGCGTTGCGTTTAATTTGTCCTCGCGCAGCTATCTGCTCGATACTTCTAATTCTGTCCCATGATGCGCGTGACCGTTTTGGGAAAAGCGATCTTTTAAAATTTCTCGGTAAACTGCTTCATAGCCGTCAACCATTGTTTTAACGCTGAAGCGATCGATCGCGTGTTGGCGGCAAGCGCTGCGATCGAGTTCTCGGGAGGGTTCGATGGCGGCGATACATTCTGCCACAGTTTCGCATAGAAAACCAGTTTTTCCCTGAACAATTACTTCTGGAGTTGAGCCTAATTTCATGGCAATTACGGGCGTTCCCGTTACCATCGACTCAATCATCACTAACCCGAAAGGTTCGCGCCAAGTAATGGGGAATAATGTCGCGACTGCGCCGCCCATCAGCACGCTTTTCTGGGCGTGGTTGGCTTCGCCTAAATATTCTATTTGTTTGCCGTCGATGTGCGGCTTGATTTCTTGCTCGAAATATTCGCGATCGACCATATCGACTTTACCTGCCATCTTTAGATGCCAGCCGGAAGCCTTAGCAATTTCTATAGCTAAATGCGCTCCTTTTTCCGGCGAAATCCGACCCAGAAAAGCTAAATAAGGAGGATTGTCGGGCTGCGGGTGAAATTCGTAGGTTGCCGGATCGATGCCGTTGTAAACTGTGGCGACGCAATTGAGGTTTAATCTATCTTCCCGCTGAGAATTAGAAATACTTACATAAGGCTGAGTGCGTGCCAAGCTAAACATCTTCTCGTTATCTGGTGTAAAAATGCCGTGCATGGTGTGAACTGTGGGCGTTTTTACTAAGCGCGAGTAAGATAAAGCCGCACAGCCTACGTGAGAGTGAATGATATCAAATTCTCCGGCTTTTTCATATAGTTTGCTCAGTTGCATCATATCGTAAATGCCGTATTCTTTCACGGTGGAATCGAGACGCAACGCTCTAGGGTGAACTGATTCTAAAGTAGCAGAAGTAATTGAGTCGCCGGAGGCGAATAAGGTGACTTCATGTCCCCTTCTGACTAATTCCTCAGTCAAGAGGCTGACCACCAGTTCAATTCCTCCGTAAGCTGGGGGCGGAACTCGCTCGAATAGGGGGGCAATTTGGGCAATTCTCATCACAAACCTTCTAATTTTATATGCAGTAAAATGTGCTTGCTACGCGATATAGGGTGGTTGAGGTAGTGTTACCAATTTTTGTTAACTTCTAAGTTCTTGTCGCGTACAATTAGATTTAATAACAGTTTACAAATTAAGTCTATGCTACCTGAGAGGGAGATTGGAATGTCAGGCGATCGCACTTTTTTGCTTGGCTTTTGAGTTGACATGACTGCTAGGGCAATGACAAAGTGAGTTGACTTCTGCCGAAAGAGAGAATCACTCACCCCCAGCGGAGCGATTTTTGGCAGTTCCACCTTCCCTAAATATCGAAAATTGTGTAAAATACTACAATCATCCGACTAACTCGCGGGCGATCGCAAAAAACCGGGTTTTTCAATTATAGAAACCGCCACATCGGTGAGGACATAAATAACTTGATGAATAGAGCCGATACCCGTACTGCATCAATGGTTTGATTCCCCTTATGCAACTGTCAACTCTTCGACTTCGCTCAGCGCAAGCTGTCAACTGCTATATGAGCATTCAGTTTCGCGAGATTCAACTGCCGCCAAACCCCACCCAGCGGCTGCCAGAAAAAATCAAAAATGCCGGAAACTTTGCACAAAAAACCCAGCCAAAAGTTCCCAAAGTGAAAACCTTGCTGCGAGGGCTGGCAGAAATTATAGCAGATATTGAGGGCGATCGAGCTGACAGCATTACTGCTCTAGAATGGACTTATTGCCTCTGGGCTAAAGCTAAATGGGACATCAAAAACCCCGATCGCGCCAGAGAAATATCCCAAGCTATTTGGCTGGTAGCTCAAAACAATGTCCGCCTGAAACAGCAGTTGCTGTGGCGTTTGGCTCTCTATCACAGCCACCAGTTAGAAAATGCAGAAAACAGTAATGTTTCCGTACTCGATCGCTCTTTGGTAGAGTGCTTTGCCGACTTTGCCAGCACGGCGGCGGGTACTGATGCTCTACCAGTACAAATCATTAAAATCCTGACTCGCGACAACTCTGATTATGAGCTAGCAAAATTGAGTTGGCAATACCTAAAAACTCCTGGAGAACTGTTAGCAAAAGCTCAGTTACCTGCCAGCATTCCTGTAGTCGATCGCGCTCCACCACACCTGGCGGGAATTTTTGCCAAAAATCAAGTTTCCGATTTGTCGGGCGTAGAATGGCTGCTGAGGTGCTTGAAGGAAATGTCGCCTGCACCGCAACTTGCAGCAGTTGAAGAGTTGTTAGTGAAAATTTCCAGTGATATTCTGAAAAATCAACGGCCGAAATTGGTTGAGTGGGTGCGAGACGAATATTATCCGAAATTGCGATTACTTTCGGATGCTGCGAAAGAGTCCCTGAATCGATGGATTGGGGCGCTCAGTTACAGTTATTTCCAGAAAACGGTTGATTTGGTGGCGCGGATGCTGCGGCTGTCTGATGCGGAAATTAAGCAGTTGGAGGAACGCCGGGATTTTTGGGCAAATTATAGCGATCGCCTTCAACGAGTGCGCTTGCTGTTGCCGCAGTCGTCTGTGAGTGCGATCGGCTACCAGTTACAGTTTGATGTGGATATCTTACCCGAAGACGGCAGCGAAGTAACTGAGGTTTGCATTTTTCAGTTGGAGGGCTATTGTGCGATCGAGCTTTTTCGGGGTAGCCGCGCCGAAATTCGCTTGATTAAGCGCAGTAAAGAGAGCGATCGGCTGTTGTTTGTCAAAAAAGAACTGTCTGTGAAGCGCATCAGAAAATTGGGTGGTGAAGTGCACGATCGCGTTTTTATGTGGCAAAGTTCTTGCGAAAAGTGGCTGAAACAGAAAAAAATCGTGCCCAATGAGGGGACTACATCTTTTCAGGGAATGTCGCAGTATTACGGCAAATATGATGCTAGAAATGGCTTGAGAATGCCGGAACCTCAGGAACAAAAAGAGCGGGAAGTTTTGTTGAAAAAATGGCAGAAAGAAATGGAAAATTTGTAGCAATCAGTTTGTAGTGAGGACTTTAGTCCGCAAAAATTATTGATGCGGACTAAAGTCCTCACTACGAACCTGCATTTATTAAACATAAAAAAAGGCTGAATTAAGTAGATTGGCGTCAAAAAATATGCCTGAGGCGGGCGAGGCAAAGATGAAAACAGCCATTTGACTGCTGCCAAACTAGCAATGCCATGATATTTTTGACCAAAAAAGACTTTAATCAAACCGCATACTCACAGATTTGCTCGAAGCTCCACCAGGCAAATGAACTGGTAAAAGTTAAATAATATTAAGTTGCGGCACAACCTAGGTGCGCGTAGGTTAGTCTGCTAACAAATACCCAATTCGGCTAAATCAAGTAGGAGTTTCAAAGCTATGACATACGTTGCGTGCAATTTGTGCGGTAGTAATGAATATACTGTTAAATTTGAGCCGGGAGTAGCCCAAGCCAATCAAATTGTCAATTGTAAATTCTGTGGCTTGATGTATGCTAACCCCAGAGTCAAAGAAGTAGACAATGTGCTAATAGAAAACTACGATCCAGACTTTGTATTATCTGCAATAGTCAACCAAGATTCGCAGAGGCTTGAAAAAGAAGCACTGCAAGTAAAAGATTATGAAATAACCAGGAATTTTCTGCGGGAACATTATCCCGAAAGAGGTACGTTAGTTGAAGTGGGCAGCGGCTTGGGGTATTTGTTGAACTACTTTAAGCAAGATGGCTGGAATGTAGTTGGGCTCGAACCCAATGTGGGTATGTGCAGATATGCAGAATCTGAGTTTGGCATTAAAATCATCCCTACCATACTAGAAAAAGCTGGAATCGCCGATCGATCGGCAGATGCTGTATTGATGATGCACGTGATCGAACACGTATCCGATCCTTACAGTACGTTGAGAGAAGTTTACCGGATATTGAAACCCGGTGGGACATTCGTGATGGAAACCCCGCGATACGATACATTGGTATTCAAATTATTGGGTAAAAGAGAAAGAAGTCTCAGTTGCGACGGACATATTTACTTTTTTACGACCAACACGCTAGAAAAGATTGCAACTAAGGCAGGATTTATAGTCATGAAAACAGATTATGTGGGGCGATCGCTAACTCTCGATCGGCTGTTTTATAATGTGGGCGTTGTCAGCAAAAGTCAGCTCATTAAAGGCATCCTTAAAGATATTGCGGCTAAACTGCAATTAAATAAAGTTGCGTTATACTTAAACACGCGGGATATGGAACGCATATATTTGAAAAAACCTGAGTCTGATTCAGAATAACTAAACTTAAGCGCACAGAACAGATGAGATGACATCAAATGTTTGAGCGTGGTTTTACCCTGATTTTTCTCCCCGCATTCATTCGATCGTCTGAGACTTGCACGGCTAAAAATTTTAGCGAGGGATGCTGGGGACAAGAGCGCTGTCAAGTCTCAAGTTTTTTCCTCTCCACGGCTGCTGTGTTCAAGCTGTGGATGCGTCTTGGAACCAACTCTGATTCATCGGTAAGAAAGATACTGCGATCGGCTATAATCGAGGGTTAGAAAAAAGAACACCGATCGCGCGAAAACATGGTTGCCATCCAGAAAAATCTCAACATTGCCGCCCTCGAAGCAGAATACAGTCAAAAAACACCGCGAGAAATTCTCAAATTTGCCCTAGACAATTTTGACAATATCTCAATTTCTTTCAGCGGTGCCGAAGATGTAGTTCTGATCGACATGGCATCAAAAATTACTAAGAACTTCCGCGTTTTCACCCTAGACACCGGACGGTTGCACTCAGAAACCTATCAGTTTTTAGATGCAGTCAGAAAACATTACGGGATTAAATTAGAGGTAATGTTTCCCGATGCAGCAGAAGTACAAGCCCTAGTAGAAGAAAAGGGATTGTTTAGTTTTTACGAAGACGGTCACAAAGAATGCTGCGGCGTGCGGAAAGTCAAGCCACTGCGCCGCAAATTGAATACGCTCGATGCTTGGATTACCGGTCAGCGCAAAGACCAAAGTCCCAGTACCCGCAACGGTATTCCGGTAATTGAAGCTGACGGTGCTTTCTCAACTCCAGACCATGAATTAATTAAATTCAACCCTTTAGCCAACTGGTCTTCTGCCGAAGTTTGGGAGTACATTCGCGCCTTAGAAGTGCCTTACAATAAGTTGCACGAACGCGGTTTTGTCAGCATTGGTTGCGAACCTTGTACGAAACCAGTATTGCCCAACCAACACGAGCGTGAAGGTCGTTGGTGGTGGGAAGAATCGACGATGAAAGAGTGTGGTTTGCACGCTGGTAATGCACAAAAATAGTTGACAGTTGACAGTTGACAGTTGACAGTTGACAGTTGACAGTTGACAGTTGACAGTTGACAGTTGATAGTTGACAGTTGATAGTTGACAGTTGACAGTTGACAGTTAACAGTTGACAGTTAACTAATGACTAATGACAGTTAACTAATGACTAATGACTGATGACTGATGACTAATGACAACTAACAACTAACGACGGACAACTGACAACTGACAACTGACAACCGACAACTGAAAAGTTTTTAAGCCAGGTACTTATGCTCGCCTCAACTAGCGAATTGCTGAACACAGCCCGGAGAAACGCTTATGCGATCGGCGCTTTTAACGTGTACAACCTCGAAGGAGTAAAAGCCGTCATCGATGCCGCCGAAGCGCTGCAAAGTCCGGCGATGCTGCAACTTCACCCCAGTGCTCTCAAATACGGTAAATCGCCTTTAGTTGCGCTTTGCATGGAAGCCGCGCGCAAGTCTTCAGTGCCGATCGCAGTACACTTAGATCACAGCACGTCAGAAAAAGATATTCACCTCGCCCTCGCCGCTGGTATTAAGTCCATCATGGCGGACGGTTCTCCTTTGTCCTACGAACAAAACTTAATATTTACTCGCGAAATGACTAAGCTATCCCACGCTAACGGTGCGGTAGTTGAAGCGGAAATCGGCAGAATTAGCGGCACGGAAGATGGTTTGACAATTGAAGAAAAAGCTGCGAAGATGACCGATCCTGTGGAAGCTGTAGAGTTTATTGCAGCAACTAAGGTGGATTTTCTAGCGGTGACAATTGGCAATGTTCACGGTAAATATTTCAGCGAACCTAAACTCGATTTCCCGCGTTTGGCAAAAATCCGCGCTTCGGTTTCGGTGCCTTTAGTATTGCACGGCGCTAGCGGTTTGCCGGAATCGATGATTAATCAATCTATTAAATTAGGTGTGTCTAAGTTTAATGTAAATACGGAAGTTCGCGATGCCTATATGGAGGTTTTGAAAACGAGCAGTTCTTTGTCAGATCCTGATTTGCTGGAAGTTATGGAAAAGGCGATCGCTGCTATGCAATCTGTGATTTCTGGGAAACTTCAACTTTTTGGTTCTGCGGGTAAGGCTTATTTGCATCAGTCACCTTACGCGGATGGATTTACGGCAAATAGTGCGAGTGATCGAAAAGAAAACCGGGCGGTTGAAACCGCTTCTATACACACAAAACCCGCCTTCGCAGGTTGAAGAAAACCGGGCGGTTGAAGAAAACCGGGCGGTTGAAGAAAACCGGGCGGTTGAAGAAAACCGGGCGGTTGAAGAAAACCGGGCGGTTGAAGAAAACCGGGCGGTTGAAGAAAACCGGGCGGTTGAAACCGCGTCTACACAAACAAAACCTGCCTCCGCAGGTTGAAGAAAACCGGGCGGTTGAAGAAAACCGGGCGGTTGAAGAAAACCGGGCGGTTGAAACCGCGTCTACACAAACAAAACCTGCCTCCGCAGGTTGAAGAAAACCGGGCGGTTGAAGAAAACCCGGCGGTTGAAACCGCATCTACACAAACAAAACCTGCCTCCGCAGGTTGAAGAAAACCGGGCGGTTGAAACCGCATCTACACAAACAAAACCTGCCTCCGCAGGTTGAAGAAAACCGGGCGGTTGAAACCCCTTAATCCCAAGCATATTGGGTTAAACTTACGTTATCTTCTTTACACCGCGGAGGCGGACATCGTTTGTGTAGACGCGGTTTCAACCGCCGTATTTTCTAACCGTTTTTAAACGGAGGTGGACTTCGTTTGTGTAGATGCGGTTGAAACCGCCGTCCTTTCTAACGGTTTAAAAATCGATCGGGATCTATGTCAGATTCCCGCAGTCGCTGAATTAAAGACTGCAATTGATCTTCCGCTGACTCGGCCCTAGCTTCCGCTGATTCAGCCCGCTGCCGTTGTTGTTCGGCTTCAGTCAGAATCCAATTGCCATCTACATCATACCAGCGCAACCACAGGCGATCGACTCCCTGAAACTCCCCTTGCCACAAACCCAAGCCCAAACTTAAGTCAGCAATCCAGACTCGCGAGTCAGACAATTCTAATTCTTGATAGCGTCCGGCGTTCAAGGCAAACACTCGCAATCTATTAGTATAGCGACTGAAGACAGCATAAACAGGAACCCGCAAAATCTGCTCGTAAACCTCCCACTTACTGGGCGGTTTGTCATTGGTTTCAGCCTGCAAAACTTGCCCGTTAGTCGCAACATTCGACTGAATTGCTAGATTTTCGTCATTGATATTTGCGCCTAAATCTTCTTTTTCCGTTCCCGGCGACAGCAATTCTACAACTACAAAAGGATTCACCCCTTCCTGCCAAGTAACATAACTCATCCGCAGTTCAGATCCATCGTACAGTCGAGGAACTCCCACCACCCCAAACCAATCCGGGCGCTTGTGCCATAGAGGATGCTGCACGTCATAATACAGGTTCATGTCCGTGCCGCTAAATATCTCAGAAGCCTGATAATTCCGAGGGCGAAACGCCAAGGTTAACAACTGTGGCTGCAAATCGTGAAATTCGTCGGGCAAACCAGGTTCCTCCGGGTCTTCGCTAGGTAAATCGTACATCGTCGGCAGCGTTTCTCTGGGCGATCGCGGCGGATCGCTTTGCGGTACAGGATATTTAAAAGGAAACATATAATATTGAGAAATGACTGCATTTATGCTAACATTATTTTAATACTCCTGAAACAATCCATAAAACCTTCTCAACCTCTTATTTATCTCATTTCCTCCTCTGTGCCCTCTGCGCCTCTGCGGTTCATTTCCCTCTTAATTCGCGAAACTCATAAATAATTTATTAAAGCCTAATTGCTCCGAACTTCTGCACTATGCTCAACATTCCCCAACTGATAGCTCAAGAACTCTCAATCAATCTCTCCCAAGTCAATAATGCCCTGGAACTTTTCGCCGAGGGCGCAACGATTCCATTTATTGCCCGCTACCGCAAAGAACGCACAGATTTGCTGAATGAAATTCAGTTGCGGGATATTTCCGATCGCTTCACTTATTTGACCGAAATCGAAGACCGCAAAAAGTCGATTTTAGAGACGATCGCCTCCCAGGACAAACTCACGGCAGAATTACAAGCGAAAATTGAGTCCTGCTTGCAAAAAAATGAACTCGAAGACCTCTATCTGCCTTACAAACCGAAGCGGCGGACGCGGGCGACAATTGCTAGAGAGAAGGGTTTGGAACCGCTGGCAATTTTTATTAAGTGCCTGAACTTACCGACAGCTAAATCAGCCGATATCGAGGCGGAAGCCGCTAAATATATTTCCGAAGAAAAGGGAGTGAAGACAGCCGAAGAAGCTGTAAAAGGTGCTGGAGATATTTTGGCTGAGGCAGTTTCGGAAAAAGCTGAATTGCGAGCTTACTTGCGAGATTTTTTGATGAAAACTGGGGTTTTTATCTCGAAAATTAAAGAGGATTTCCCGGAAGGAAGCACGAAATTTGAAATGTACCGCAATTACCAAATTGCGGCGAGAAATGTTCAGTCGCACAATATGTTAGCGCTGTTTCGCGGGGAAACGGAAGGAATTTTAGATTTAGACTTAGCCTTTGATGAATCGGCGGTGATGGCTTATTTGGAATCTCAGGAAATTAAAACTAGGATACCAGAAGTTAAAGAGTTTTATCGATCGACCTTGAAGGATGCTTTCAACCGCCTGATGAAGACTTCGTTGATGACAGAAGTGCGATCGCACAACAAAGCCGTCGCCGATATCGAGTCCATCGCCACCTTTGAAACCAACCTCCGCGAGTTACTGCTGTCGGCGCCGGCGGGAATGAAACCCACATTGGCGATCGATCCGGGATTTCGCAGCGGCTGCAAAGTTTCCGCCCTCGATGAAACCGGGCAGTTTTTGGAATATCAAGCCATTTTTCCCCACCAAGCGGCAGGTCAACGACAACAAGCTGGTAAAATTGTCAAGCATTTGATTGAAAAATATAAAATTGAATTAATTGCGATCGGCAACGGTACAGCTTCCCGCGAAACCGACGAGTTTGTATCGGAAGTTTTGGCAGAAATGGACAGAAAACCGATTAAAGTCATGGTGAACGAATCCGGCGCATCGATTTATTCAGCGAGTGATGTGGCGATCGCCGAATTTCCCGATCTCGACATCACAGTCAGGGGCGCAGTCAGCATCGGGCGGCGCTTGCAAGATCCCTTAGCCGAACTTGTCAAAATCGATCCGAAGTCGATCGGAGTCGGTCAATATCAGCACGACGTTGACCAAAAAATGCTCAAAAAGAAACTCGACGAAACAGTCGAAAGTTGCGTTAACTATGTCGGAGTTGACTTAAACACAGCCTCCAAAGAACTGCTGACATTTGTATCGGGAATGAGCGCCACAGTTGCCAAAAATATCGTCAATTACCGCAACGAAAACGGCGCCTTTAAAAATCGCCGCCAACTGCTGAAAGTTCCCAAACTCGGCCCGAAAGCTTTTGAACAAGCAGCCGGATTTCTCCGGATTCGCGGCGGCGAAAATCCCCTCGACAATACAGCAGTCCATCCTGAAAGTTATCCTGTCGTCCAGGCGATCGCCAAAGATTTAACTTTGCCGCTGACTGAAATAACACAAATATCGGAAAAAGTCAAGACTGTAGATATTAAGAAATATGTGACCGAGAAAGTCGGAGAACCGACACTCCGAGACATTATTTCCGAACTAGAAAAGCCGGGAAGAGACCCGCGCGCCGAGTTTAAATATGCCACCTTCCAAGCCGGAATTAACGAAATCTCCGATTTACAAGTTGGGATGGAATTAGAAGGCATCGTCACGAATGTAGCTAACTTTGGAGCCTTTGTTGATGTGGGAGTGCACCAAGATGGTTTGGTTCATGTTTCTCAATTAGCCGATCGCTTCGTGGACGATCCGAAACAGGTTGTGAAAGTCGGACAAGTTGTGAAAGTGCGGGTTTTGGAGGTGAATGAGAAGTTAAAGCGGGTGAGTTTGACGATGAAGCTGCAAGAAAAACCGCAACCCCAAAATAGCGATCGTCGGCTTCCGGCGCCGCGCCGGCGTTAAAACTGCGATCGAAGCGAGATATGGTGGATGGGTGATCTGGCTCATCCTACAATTCTAAATATTGATGTCAGTAACTCAGCCCTAAAGGGACTGAGCTTGTAAGAGAAATCGAGCAAGCTGTGCTGACCAGCTTAAGACCTTAGAGGTCTACGTTATTTGAGTCACGACACCAGGTAAATGCGAAGCTAGTTTCCTGCTCTGTCATCTGCAATTAAACAGCCTTAAAGTCACTGAGGCAGTGTTGCAGGTTTAAAAAGCTCGTATAACATTGACCGACAAGCTAACATTACACGCAAGTGGAGGGACACAACAATGTCCAACTTTATTTTCGTACTTGATACAAACAGAAAACCACTCACACCTTGCAAGCCGTCAATGGCTCGTAAGTTGTTAGTCGCTGGTAAAGCGGCTGTTTTCAGAAGGTTCCCGTATACCATTATTCTAAAGAAGGCGGTAACAGCAAGCATCGAATCAATCTCACTGAAATTAGATCCAGGATCAAAGACTACTGGCATCGCTTTATTGCAAGGCGAAAAAGTAATCTTTGGTGCCGAACTAACTCATCGTGGTCAAGCTATCAAAGCCAGTCTTGAATCCCGTCGTTTACTGCGCCGAGTTCGTCGAAATCGTCACACTCGTTACCGCCAAGCGCGTTTCCTAAATCGTACTCGGAGAAAGGGTTGGCTAGCGCCATCTTTGCAGCATCGAGTAGAAACAACTTTAACTTGGGTCAACAAATTTATCAGACTTGCACCCGTAAGTAGTATCGCGATGGAACTGGTTCGATTCGACCTCCAGCAACTAGAGAATCCCGAAATCTCTGGTGTTGAATATCAGCAGGGAGAATTACTTGGATACGAAATTCGTGAATATCTGCTCAATAAATGGGACAGGAAATGTGCTTACTGCGGTGCTGAGAATTTAGCGTTGCAAGTAGAACATATTCATCCCAAGGCAAAAGGAGGCAGTAATCGGATTTCTAATTTGTGCCTAGCTTGCGAGAAATGCAATGTCAAGAAAGGTACTCAGGATATCAAAGATTTTCTGTTTAAGAAGCCGGACTTGCTCAAGCAGATCATGGCGCAAGTTAAGCGTCCGCTCAAGGATGCTGCTGCTGTAAACTCGACTCGATGGGCGTTGTTCAACCGACTCAAGCTAACAGGATTACCTGTCACGACAGGTTCCGGCGGGCAGACAAAATACAACCGTACTAGATTAAAGCTACCTAAACCTCACTGGCTTGATGCTGCTTGTGTTGGTCAAATTGAATCCTTGTCCGTGCTGACAAGTAATCCACTGCTAATCAAAGCGACTGGACATGGGACTCGTCAAATGTGTCGCACAGACAAGTTTGGCTTTCCATCTCGTTATGTGCCTCGCGAAAAATTTGTTAAAGGTTTTCAGACAGGTGACATCGTAAAAGCAGTTGTTACCAGTGGCAAGAAAGTTGGTGAATATGTTGGTCGGGTTGCAGTTAGATCAACCGGTTCGTTCAATGTCTCAGCATCAGAATTGGTACAAGGGATTAGTCACAAATACTGCAAAATAGTTCACCATAAAGATGGTTACAGCTACTCATTTTGAGCTTGAAGATTCAAGGCGGTTGAAACCGCCGGGTCGTTTCCCTCTCGGGACTAAAGTCGCCGAGTTTCCCACTTACCGTATTTCTTTTTATGATTGAACCGCGAAGGCGCTAAGGACGCGAAGGAAGAGAAGAAGAAGGAGCTGATTATTTTTTCTTGCTAGCTTTCCAAGTGCCACCGTAGAAGTACAAAGGATTGTTTTTACTGACCGATTCCCAACATTTAAGGCACAGAAAAAACCACTGCCCCGACTCTTCATACCGGGCGCGGTAGAGTGTCGGGGCAGATTTGGAACAGCGATCGCAATATTTGATTCTAATTGCTCTAACCATTGTTTCTCAGTTTCAAGCAATAGCGGACTCTTGAGGGCGGGCAAAAATCATGCGGCCTGCGCTGGTTTGCAGGGCGCTGGTGACTACGACTCGGGCTTCGGCGCCGACGTAGCTGCTGCCTGCTTCTACGACTACCATTGTGCCGTCATCTAAGTAACCGATGCCCTGAGATGGTTCTTTGCCTTCTTTGCGGATTTTTAGTTCGATCGTATCTCCCGGCAAATAAGTCGGGCGCACTGCATGAGTCAAATCGTTGATATTTAAAACCGGCAGTTTTTGAACGGTAGCTACTTTCGATAAGTTGTAATCGTTGGTGAGCAAAATGCCGTCGATATCTAAGGCGAAGCGGACTAATTTAGCATCGACTGTGGCAATCTCTTCGTAGTCGGCCGAGTGAATTTGAATCCGTTCTGGATAGGTTTCTTTGATGCGGTTGAGAATATCTAAGCCGCGGCGCCCGCGCACTCGCTTTTGATCGTTGGCGGAATCAGCTACCAGTTGTAGTTCTTGCAGCACGAATTGCGGGATAATAATTTGACCTTCGAGAAAGCCTGTTTCTAGTAGGTTTTCAATCCTGCCGTCAATAATGCAGCTTGTATCGACAACTTTGGCAGAGGCTGCTTTGAATGTTCCTTCGGCTACCAACACCGTGTCTAAGCTTTTGGGGTTGATCAGGCGCAAGAAAGCGCGGCCGTGGGTGTCTGTCAAGCTGACTCCTGTGAAGCCGAACATGACGCTACCCAAAACTGCGACTAGGGGTTTGATGAAGCCGAACTCCCGGGGAATTGGCAGCAGGAACAGCGGAGCCAGCATTAAGTTCGCTACTAGCAGCCCGATGATTAAGCCGATCGCCCGCGTCAGCAGCATTTCCACTGGCATATCGCGCACTTGCTTTTCTACCCGCCGATAGGTTGTTTGAGCCACTAATCCCAGCACGAAGCCGATTAATGCTCCAAACGAGCCGAGTACGGAACTTAAACCTTGTATATTTGTAACTTGCTCCAGCAGGTTGTTCGGTAGCAATTCGACTCCGTAATAGCCGATGCCTCCGCCTGCGATTATGAATGAAATAATTATGATTGCGTCTAGCATTGTTCTAGGTTAATGAATTTGTTTACATTATATCTTTCCTTTGCCGATCGTTTTTTCTTAGTTGCGATCGGATATCGCTATCTTTACTCAGAAATTTTCATAAACTTATATTTCGCGCTTGTACCCTTTGGGGGATATGCGATCGAGCTACAACCCCGCCCTGCGCGCTGCTTATGGGGCAGACATAATGTGTAAAGCGACCGCCCTGCGCCCTGTTCGGGAATTGCTGCCGATCGCGACGGCTGCGAGTTTAAACTAAAATAGCCGAGCGTTCGCCGCGCGTTTTTGCTAAGAAAATGTCACAATATACATAATTATTTATGACGGTTTAATTAAAACTTTAGATTTGAACTTACACTTTTGGCTGGAAATGTAATGAACCCTACCACAGATTATTTAACATTTGAATTCAAAAAAAGCGCGCAACCATTAAATTCGGGAATGCCGAGTTCGGCTTACCTGCACGTACCTTTTTGTCGCCGCCGCTGTTACTACTGCGATTTTCCGGTTTTTGTGGTGGGCGATCGCAAAAATGGCGAAAATTCTGGCACCATCGTCCAATACGTTGCCGCCCTGTGTGCAGAAATTCAAGCAACTGAAAATTTAGGCGCATCTCTGAAAACAGTTTTTTTTGGTGGCGGCACGCCTTCGCTGCTTTCTGTCAATCAGTTGAGCCAGATTTTAGAGACTGTTGACAGCAAATTTGGGATTGCTGCTGGGGCGGAAATTTCGATAGAAATAGACCCGGGAACTTTTACTTTAGAACAGTTGCGGGGATATGCAGCGGCGGGAGTAAATCGAGTTAGTCTGGGAGCACAAGCTTTTCAGGATGAATTGCTGCAAGCTTGCGGGCGATCGCACTCGGTGGCCGAAATTTTTGAAGCAGTAGAAATAGTGCGATCGGCTGGGATTGTCAATTTCAGTTTAGATTTAATTTCCGGACTGCCGCACCAAACTTTAGCGCAGTGGGAAACTTCTTTAACATCGGCGGTGGAAATTGGCCCGACTCACCTGTCGAGTTACGACTTAATTGTTGAGCGCTTAACTGCTTTCGGGCGGTACTTTGAACCTGGCGCGCACCCGTTACCAGCAGATGAAACCGCTGCTGCTATGTACCGTTTGGCGCGATCGATTTTGACCGATGCCGGTTACGAACATTACGAGATTTCTAATTATGCTCGCGATGGCTATCAGTGCCGCCACAACCGTGTTTATTGGGAGAATCGCCCTTATTACGGTTTGGGAATGGGGGCGGCGAGTTACGTGCAAGGGCGGAGGGTGACAAGGCCTCGCAAAACTCAGGAATATTATCAGTGGGTGCGAAATCTTGTTCAGAGCAATTTTCCAGCTACACCAAAACTTGCAGGGGAAACTCAGCCCGATATCGAGTCTGAAAGCGAGCAAAATTTTCAAGTTTCAGAAAATGATGTTTTGTTGGAAACGCTGATGCTGGGTTTGCGTTTGGCCGCAGGAGTTAGCCTGTCGGTGCTGGCTCAAAAGTTTACTCAGCAAACTGTCGATCGAATTTGGGATTGTTTGCAGCCCTACTGGCGGCTGGGATGGGTGGAAATTGTGACTGACGCTGGGGCGATCGTCGCTTTAGATGAGGGCGCTAAACTACCGCTGTCGGGAAATCTCAGGTTGAGCGATCCAGAAGGTTTTTTATTTTCTAATACCATTTTAGCTGCTTTGTTCAGCAAGTTAGGCGAAGATAATTAGCTTCCGTAGACGGAAGTATACCTCTAGGTAAGGCTAGGGTCGCTGGCATCCTGGGCAGCCGATTAGATACTAACAAACTAAATTGCTCCCTAGGTTTATTGTCTCAAAAGTTATATGTTTTGTATCGATCCCTCAACAAAACTTCAAATGCGAACTAAGCCTTGAGATAGAAGCGGTGGCTGAAATCCGGCTGTCATACTTGAGAGTGAAGATTTAACACATACTTTGATGGATACTCTGGCTCTCGAACGCAACAAAATTCACAGCAATCCCAATGTGGTAATTAGCGATCGCCGCTCCAATCCGACTTCTAAATGTAAATTTTGCGGTCACTACAAGATGCAAAGAGGTGCAGTGGGTCACTGTGAATTGTTAAGCGCACCTGTTCGAGGAGGATGGAAATCTTGCCCTTTAGCAATGCCGCCTTTTGCACCTTCTTGGGAACACGCCGAAGGCGCCACTATTTCTCCTGGAAGATTTATTAATTAACTGTAAGAATGTATAAAATGTTGCAATTAACTTGTGATATGCTATATTGAACTAAAGCCAGTAACCGATAGATTGCACAATTTCACCAACAATTTAAAGAGATGAATTTGACACTGAAGCAAGTAACTTATGAACGTGATACGCGCATTTTGTGTTGGTATCTGAATACTACTAACCAAGTGCAAATTGCTCGAATTACAAATATACCTAATTGGTATTTTGAACGGACGGTGTTTCCGGGGGAACGTTTTTTGTTTGAAGCATTGCCATCCGCTCAGTTAGAAGTTTGCAGGAGTGTGGAAAAAGGTGCGATTGTGTGCGAGCGAATTTTGTGCGATCGGCTGCGAGTTGAAGAGTTAATCACGGCTGATTGAACCGAATCAAAAATGGTGCGTCAGGTGTGACATTTTCAATCACCACGCAAAGTCTCAGGCTGACGCACCATTGATTCCGGGGGTGCGCCAGCCTGAGATTATTGGTTTGTCGCCAAAATCATCCTAGCTGACGCACTCTACCGATCGGGAAACCGTGTTTCTCGCCCGTGCTAATCAGCCATGAAACAGTCCTAAATCTCGATCTAAGCTAAATTAGATCGAATCAACCGCTGTTTAATACTAAAACCCCATGTCCCTCACCGAAAAAATCCTCTCCCAAGTGCCGGGAGACGCCCTTGGAGGCCTGCGAAAGGTCGATCGACTCTGGGAAAACCTCAAACAAAACACCGCACCAGCACCCGCCGCCGTCAAACACAGCCAACAACCCCTAGAAACCCTCGACTTCGACATAGTTATCAGCGGCGGCACCCTAGGAATATTAATCGGTACAGCCCTAGCCGTGCGAGGCTGGCGAGTAGCCTTACTCGAACGCGGCATCCTGCGAGGGCGCGAACAAGAATGGAACATTTCTCGCAAAGAATTAGACGCCTTCATGGAACTAAATTTGCTGACTGCTGCTGAGATAGACAAAGCAATAGCCACCGAATACAACCCAGCCCGCATCAGCTTTACCAACACCCCCGACATCTGGGTGCGCGACGTACTCAATATCGGAATCGATCCAGTTTACCTCCTCGAAACCCTCAAACAAAAATTTCTCCAATCCGGAGGCAAACTATTTGAAAAAACACCATTTAAAACAGCAACAATTCACCCAAACGGAGTTACAATAGAATCAGAAAATACAGATTCGCCAACTGGCAACACTTCATTTAAAACGCGACTATTATTAGACGCAATGGGACATTTTTCGCCGATAGTGCGCCAAGCCAGACAAGGCAAAAAACCAGACGCCGTATGTTTAGTAGTCGGCAGTTGCGCCCAAGGATACCCCAAAAACGAGACTGGTGATATATTTGCATCCTTCACCCCAATGCAAAATCAATGCCAATATTTTTGGGAAGCATTTCCGGCTAGAGACGGGCGCACCACTTACTTATTTACATACATAGACGCCGACACAGAAAGATTCAGTTTAGAAACATTATTTGAAGATTATTTGCGCTTGCTGCCCGAATATCAAAACATCGAACTCGACGAGTTAAAATTTCAAAGAGCACTCTACGGTTTTTTTCCCTGCTATCGCCAAAGTCCTCTAAAAACCGGTTGGAATCGGATACTCCCAGTCGGAGACAGCAGCGGTAGCCAATCGCCCCTCAGCTTCGGCGGTTTCGGCGCCATGGTGCGCCACCTCAAACGCTTGACTCTGGGAATTGACGAAGCTTTGACAAGCGAAAGTCTCGACAAAAATTCCCTCGCACTTTTGCAGCCGTATCAGCCGAATCTATCAGTTACTTGGTTGTTTCAGCGTTCGATGAGTGCTGCGATGAATCAGAAACTAGACCCCAATCAAATCAATCAACTTTTGGCGGCCGTATTTGGGATAATGGAAGAGTTGGGAGAACCAGTGCTCAAACCGTTTCTTCAGGATATCGTGCTGTTTCCGGCTTTGTCAAAAACTTTGTTTAAAACAGCAATCAGCCATCCCGGATTAGTGATGAAAATTATCCCGCAGGTGGGAATAGCTAATTTGCTTGATTGGATGGTTCATTATGTAAATCTAGGAATTTATACGGGATTGCAGCCATTGGGGAAAGCGGTAGAACCGCAGGTTAAAAATTTAGATCCCCAACAGCAATACTATATTCACCGATTAGCTGAAGCGTGGCAATACGGCGCTGGAGGCGATTATTAATTCTAAGTAATTTGGTTCGTAGTAAGGACTTTAGTCCTCGAATTTGACCAGGACTAAAGCCCTCACTACAAACAGGTAATTTGGTTCGTAGTAAGGACTTTAGTCCTGGGATTTAGATAGGACTAAAGTCCTCACTACAAACAGGTAATTTGGTTTGTAGTAAGGACTTTAGTCCTCGAATTTTGCCAGGACTAAAGCCCTCACTACAAACAGGTAATTTGGTTCGTAGTAAGGACTTTAGTCCTGGGATTTAGATAGGACTAAAGTCCTCACTACAAACAGGTAATTTGGTTCGTAGTAAGGACTTTAGTCCTGGGATTTAGATAGGACTAAAGTCCTCACTACAAACAGGTAATTTGGTTTGTAGTAAGGACTTTAGTCCTCGAATTTTGCCAGGACTAAAGCCCTCACTACAAACAGGTAATTTGGTTCGTAGTAAGGACTTTAGTCCTCCTCCGAATTTTGCCAGGACTAAAGTCCTCACTACAAACAGGTAATTTGGTTCGTAGTAAGGACTTTAGTCCTCCTCCGAATTTTGCCAGGACTAAAGTCCTCACTACAAACAGGTAATTTGGTTCGTAGT